>CAYRAC010000134.1:0-8584 GCA_964422045.1 uncultured Steroidobacteraceae bacterium | reverse complement strand
GCACGACCCGATCGATCGCGAGATGGTGCGCTCGATCAACGAAATCGGTCACTTGACCGGCAAGCAGACCATCGCGGAATTCGCCGAGAATCAGGAGATCATCACCATGCTGCAGAGCATGGGCGTCGACTACGCGCAAGGCTATGGCGTGTCGCAACCGCAGCGCGTGCTGAAGGCCGCGAATAGCGCCTGAGGTACTGCGCCTCGCGGCTCATTCAGCCGCGGAACTCGAAGCGCATGGAAAGATCGACGGCGCGCACGTGCTTGGTGATACTGCCGACGGAGATGAAGTCGACGCCGGTGGCGGCCACCTCGCGAATGCTGGCGGCGTCGATGCCGCCGGATGCTTCCAGTTTCAGTGGGTGGGAGCCGGCGGCGTTCAAGGCGACCGCCTGGCGCATGTCCGCCAGCGAGAATTCATCCAGCATGGCGATATCTGCGCGTGCCGCGATGGCCTGCTTTAATTCGGACAAATTCTCGACCTCGACCTCGACCGGAATCGCTGCGGCCGAACGCCGCGCGGCACCGACCGCGGCGGCGATCGATCCCGCGGCCATGATGTGATTTTCCTTGATGAGGATCCCATCGAACAAACCCATGCGGTGATTGTCGCCGCCGCCGACGCGCACCGCGTATTTCTGGGCGGAGCGCAATCCCGGCAGCGTCTTGCGAGTGTCGAGCAGCCGACACTTGGTACCCTCCAAAAGCTTTGCAAAGGCGTGTGCCGCCGTGGCGGTGGCGCAGAGCAGCTGCAAAAAATTGAGCGCGGTGCGCTCGGCCGTCAGCAGCGCGCGGGCCGGTCCCTCGACGCTGAGCAAAACCTGGTCGGCGACCGCGGCGTCACCCTCTGCCACTTGCCAGGTCGGCCGCACGCGGTGATCGACCGCGTTGAAGCTGGCGTTTACATACGGAATGCCGCAAACGATGGCCGGCTCGCGCGTTATCACCGTGGCACGCCCCATCCGATCCGCCGGTATCAGCGCGGCCGTCAGGTCCCCGGTGCCGATGTCCTCCTGCAAAGCGCGCTCAACCTGCTGCGGCAGGTCGGCGGGAACCGGAATCGATGCCCTCAGAACGGCAGCCCGTGCGAAGGCCCGATCATGCACATCAGCATCGGAATGGAGAGCAGAAAGTTGGTGCGCGACGCATACAGGGCGATCTTGCGTGCCGCGGCCTTCTCATCGTCGGTTGCCGGCACGATGCCGAGAATCTTTTTCTGATTGGGCCAAATGAGACCCCACACATTGAACAGCATGATGGTCCCGAACCAAGCGCCGAAACCCATGACGATATTCGGGCGCGACACCGGATTCTCGAGCAGGCCAAAGGTAAACGCATTGATGAAACGGCCATGGGTCTGGGACAAGAGGTAGGCGCCCGCAAGCCAGGTGAGAAGCGCCGACCAGCGAAACCAGAGAAGAGCGCGCGGCGCGACATATTTGTTGATCCCGGCGCCGCCCGGCCCACCCTTATCGGCCGCCGCGACGGCCATGGCGGGCGTCTGGACGGCATTGAAGTAGTACAGCAGGCCAATCCAAAAAATGCCGAAGATGATGTGCAGCCAGCGGGTCAGGCTCGCCAAGGTGGCTGCATTGAAGCTCAAGCCCCCACCCACCAACGCCGCGATCGCGACGGCGAGCACAAAGCCCAGAATCAACGGCCATTTCACGGTGGTTAATGGGTTCATACGATTTCCTTGTTTTTTTCCGGTGCGCGGCTGCGGCGGCCTGGAAGAATAGGGGACTGACCCCAATAATTCAACGATGTCAGGCGCTTGCCACAGGCCAAGGTGTCAATAAACGACGCTTTCGGCACAGACGCGGGCCGCCCGGGCTGGTAATATCAGTCAACCGAAGGTGGAGAGCAGGTCATGAACGCAGCAGTCGATCGCATCAAGAGCCAGCTGGCGGCCGCGCCGGTGGTGCTTTATATGAAGGGTACACCCGATTTCCCGCAGTGCGGATTTTCGGCGCAGACCGTCGCCGCGCTGCGGGCGTGCAAGGCGCAGTTCGCCCACGTGAATATTTTCGAGGATCCGGAAGTTCGCGAGACCTTGAAAACCTATTCGAATTGGCCGACCTTCCCGCAGCTGTACGTCAACGGCGAACTGGTCGGCGGTTGCGACATCGCGATCGAGATGTACAAGAGCGGCGAGCTCAAGCAGCTGCTCGCGGAAGCGGGCGCAGTCACCGCCTAAGGCGGCTCCGGCGAGGGTTCCACCTCGAGCGGGCCCATCGCGGCCAGCCGGCGGCGGCTGGCCTCGAATACCCCCTGAAATTGATTGCACACCGTGCAGAACAGGTCCGCGGTGCGCTCGGCGTCATAGGCCGCCGAGTGGGCGGAAGCGGTATCCCAGTCGAGGCCTGCCGCCAGGGTTGCCCGCATCAGCACCGTCTGCCCGAAGGCGACGCCGCCCAAGGTCGCGGTGTCGAAACTCGAGAAGGGGTGGAAGGGGTTGCGCTTGACCTGCGCGCGCGCCACCGCGGCATTCAAAAAATTCAAGTCGAAAAACGCATTGTGTCCGACCAGCACCGCCCGGGTGCAATCCGCGGCGCGGATGGCGTTGCGAACTTCGCGGAATATGCGCTGCAGCGCGTCTTCTTCGGGAATCGCGGGGCGCAGCGGGTGATGCGGGTCGATGCCGTTCACGGCGAGCGATGCCGGCTCCAGATTGGCGCCGGGAAACGGCGTGACGTGATAGCGAATCGTTTCGCCGCGCGCCAGCGTGCCGTCGCTGCGCATCTCGAGGAATACCGCGGCGATCTCGAGCAGCGCATCGGTTTGCGAATTGAAGCCGCCGGTTTCCACATCGATCACCACCGGCAGAAAACCGCGAAAGCGCGTCGCGAAGGTAATCGGCTCAATTTGCGTCATGGGTAAGCCACATCGGCGATCTGCCAGGCAACCGACTCGCCTGCGCGATACGGTACCAACGCGCCCTCATCGAATGCATAGGATTGCGGCGGCGACCACGACTTCCTGATCAAAGTGATCGCCTCGTCGTGACGCGGCAGGCCGTAGAAATCCGCCCCGAATTGACTGGCAAACCCTTCCAGGCGCTCGAGGCAGCCGGCCGAGTCGAACGCCTCGGCATACAACTCGAGTGCCGCATGCGCGGTGAACATGCCCGCGCAACCGCAGGCGCTTTGCTTGGCGCTGCGCTCGTGCGGAGCACTGTCGGTGCCGAGAAAAAAACGCGGATTGCCGCTGGTGGCGGCGCGCAACAATGACTGGCGGTCGCGCTCGCGCTTCAGTATCGGCAAGCAGTAGTAGTGCGGGCGGATGCCGCCGGAAAAAATCGCATTTCGATTGTGCAGCAGGTGCTGCGGCGTGATGGTTGCGGCAACGCCGCTCCTGGCATCGCTCACGAATTCGACCGCACGCAAGGTGGTGATGTGCTCGAAGACCACGCGCAATCCGGGGAAGCGTTCGAGCAGTGGCTGCAGCACCGCATCGATGAAGTGCGTTTCTCGGTCGAACACATCGACGTCCGGGCCCGGCGTTTCGCCGTGCACCAGCAACGGCATGCCGAGCTCCTGCATGCGGGCGAGCACGCGCTCGACCCGGGCGATATCGGTGACGCCGGCATCGGAGTGCGTGGTCGCGCCGGCCGGATACAGCTTGACCCCGTGGACGAAGCCGCTGGCACGCGCGCGGTCGATCTCCTCGGGAGCGGTTGCATCCGTCAAATACAGCGTCAGCAGCGGTTCGAAATGGGTGTCTTTGGGCAGCGCGGCCAATATTCTGTCGCGATACGCGCCCGCCGACGCGGTGGTTGTAACGGCAGGCTTGAGATTGGGCATGACGATGGCACGCCCAAAGCGCTGCGCGGTAAATTTCACCACCGCCGCCAAAGCCGCGCCGTCGCGCAGATGCACGTGCCAGTCATCCGGACGCCGCAGGGTGAGCGCATTCATTTGCGTGCGCGCTTCGCCGGCTGCGGCCAGCCACGCCGCAGCAACTCGACCGTGTAACGCACGCCGAAGCCGGTGATTTCCGTGGCGATGTGGGCAAGTCCGCCGTGGCGCGAACCGGCCGCCAGATCGATGTGCAGCCAGGGGATTTCCTTCGGCACGAACCGGCTCAAGAAACGCGCGGCGAGGATGTGGTCGCCCTTGCCGTCGGCGGCGCACTGCAGGACATCGGCGACCTGGCTTTCGATGTCCGTATCGAAGTCGGCGTCCATGGGAAAGCACCACACGCGCTCGCCGCTGCTGCTGCCGGCGGACTCGAGCAGGTCGCGCGACTCGGGCCGGTTGGTAAATGCGCCGCTGTAGCGTTCGGTGAGGGCATATACGCATGCGCCGGTGAGCGTGGCGTAGTCGATGATGGCGCGCGGCTTGCGCGCGGCGGCGAGTCCGAGCGTATCCGCCAGCACCATGCGGCCTTCGGCGTCGGTATGGATCACCTGGATGGTCGTGCCGTTGTACGCGCGCACCACGTCTTGCGGTTTGTAGGCGAGCGGCCCGATGCGATTTTCCGTGACGGCGAGCCAGCAGTCGATCGACAACGCCGAGCGCAGCGCGTGCAACGCGTACAGGCTCCCCAGCGCAACGGCGCTGCCTTCCATGTCGATGTGCATGTCGAGCATGCTCTTGTGCGGCTTGAGGTTCGTTCCGCCGGTATCGAAGCAGATGCCCTTGCCGACCAGGCTTACCGCGGGCGCTCTAGCGCGCGCGGCGCCGCCCGGACGATAGGCGAGATGCACGATGCCGGCATCGCGGGTGCCGTTGCCCTGCGAGACCGCGAGAAAAGCGCCGGCACCCAGACGCTTCAATTGTGCCTCGCCGTAGAATTTGAAGCCGAGCTTCAGACGCCGCGCGATCTGCTGCAGGTAGCCGCGATAGCCGCGCGCGTCGAGCGTGTTGGGCGGCAGCGCCGTCAGCCAGCGGGCCAGATTGTTGCCCGCGGCCGTCGCCAGCGTCACGTCGAGATCGGGTAGTTTCGTTGCCGCAGCGAGGTCGATGCGCAGCAGGCGCGACCTTGGCTTCGGCTTGGACTTGAACGAAGCGAAACGAAACGCCGCCGCTTCGAGCGCTGCAATGGCCGCGCTCAGCGAGGCGTTCGCGGCAGCCGCTTCGCAGCCCTGCTGCCACAGCAGCAGCGATTTGGGTTCGCCATCCAGAGCGGCGCGCGCGAGCTTGGCGGCGGCCTGCAGGCGCTCAAAAGTACTGGCCTCGGCGGCCAGGCACGCGACGATGAGCAGGGTTTGCGCCTCGGTCCCGACGCGCAGATGAAAACAGTCGCCGGCTTTGCGTACTTTGCGGGCGTACAACGTCCGCAGCACTGCGCCATGCGGCAGCGCCTTCCAGTCGGCCGCGCTCGGCGCCAGCGGCAGGAACAGCAGCGCGCTCGAATATCCGGCCAGTCGCGCGGCACTGATGCGCGCGCCGATCTGGCGCACGGGAACTAGCAGCTGGTCGAAGGGCAAGCGAGTGGGCATATCTGAAAAGCGGGCCTATCCCTTGCTTGACCGTGAAAATCCAAACCCCGAAGATAGCGCCGGTTGATAATGCAGTGGCAGTTAGCGCAACGGCGCTGTAACGTCCCTACCATCTTAACAGGACACGTGGGCGTGTGCATTTTATGACCCAACAATCGCCGTTCGAAGATATCGATCCCATAGAAACGCAGGAGTGGCTGGAATCGATCGATTCGGTGCTGCGACAGCGCGGTCCGCAACGTGCGCATTTCCTGCTCGAGAAATTGGTGGACTTCACGCGCCGCTCGGGCACCTACCTGCCGTTCAAGCCGAATACGGCCTACCTCAATACGATTTCGCGGGCTCAGGAGCCCGATTATCCGGGCGATCGATCCTTGGAACGGCGCAACGAAGCGTACATACGCTGGAATGCGCTCGCCATGGTGGTGCAGGCCAACCGCTTGAATTCGGAATACGGCGGCCACATCGCCTCATATGCGTCGGCGGCAACTCTCTACGAAGTCGGATTCAATCATTTCTGGCGCGCCAAGAGCGCGGCCCATCCCGGCGACATGATCTTCATGCAGGGTCATTCGAGCCCGGGAATTTATGCGCGCGCCTACCTCGAAGGCCGCCTGGACGAGAGCCAGTTGCTGCGGTTTCGCAAAGAGGTCAAAGGCGGCGGCCTGTCCTCGTATCCGCATCCGTGGCTGATGCCGGATTTCTGGCAATTTCCCACGGTGTCGATGGGATTGGGACCGATGAACGCGATTTTCCAGGCGCGCTTCATCCGCTATCTGGAGCATCGCGGCATCGTGCCGCCCTCGGATCGCAAGGTCTGGGCGTTCCTCGGCGATGGCGAGATGGATGAGCCCGAATCGATGGGCGCATTGACGATGCCGGTGCGCGAGCGGCTCGATAATCTTATTTTCGTGATCAATTGCAATTTGCAGCGGCTCGATGGACCGGTGCGCGGCAATGGGAAGATCATTCAAGAGCTCGAGGCCGCGTTCCTGGGCGCGGGCTGGAATGTGATCAAGGTGGTGTGGGGATCGCGCTGGGATCCATTGCTCGAGCGCGACCAGAAGGGTTTGCTCAAGCGATTGATGGAAGAGTGCGTGGATGGCGAGTACCAAAATTTCAAGTCGAAGGGCGGCGCGTACACGCGCGAGCATTTTTTCGGCAAGTATCCCGAGCTCAAGGAAATGGTCGCCAACATGTCGGACGACGAGATCTGGCGCCTGAATCGCGGCGGCCATGATCCGCAAAAGGTGTATGCGGCCTATGCCTCGGCGGTTGCGCACAAGGGCGCGCCCACGGTGATTCTGGCGAAGACCGTCAAGGGATTCGGCATGGGCAAGGCCGGTGAAGGCCTGAACTCGGCGCATCAGCAGAAAAAACTCGGCGATGAGGCGCTCAAGGAAGTTCGGGATCGCTTCAATATTCAGATCACCGATGAGGAGATCGCGGGGCTGACGTTCAGAAAGCCGAGCAAGGGCAGCGAGGAGCTGCGCTATCTGCAGGATCATCGCGCCGCTCTCGGCGGCTACCTGCCGGCGCGAAGCGCAGTGGCGCCGCCGCTCCTCGTGCCGCCGCTCGAGGCATTCAGCTCACTGCTGGAAGGCACGGCCGATCGAGAGATCTCCACCACCATGGCGCTCGTGCGCATGCTCACCATGCTGGTCAAGGACAAGAACATCGGCAAGCATGTCGTGCCCATCGTTCCCGATGAAGCGCGCACCTTCGGCATGGAGGGCATGTTCCGCCAGATCGGCATCTATTCCTCCGTCGGCCAGCTGTACACGCCGCAGGACGCCGATCAGCTCATGTTTTATCGCGAGGACAAGCAGGGACAGATCCTCGAAGAGGGCATCAACGAGGCCGGCAGCTTGTGTTCCTGGCTCGCCGCGGCAACCGCGTATTCGAACCATGGCGTCAGCATGGTGCCTTTTTATATTTACTACTCGATGTTCGGCTTTCAGCGAGTCGGCGATTTCATCTGGGCCGCGGGCGACAGCCGGGCACGCGGTTTCCTGGTCGGTGGTACCGCCGGGCGTACCACGCTCGCCGGCGAGGGCTTGCAGCATCAGGACGGGCACAGCCACCTGGTCGCGACCACGGTGCCCAATTGCGTCGCCTACGATCCGACCTACGCCTACGAGCTGGCGGTGATCGTGCAGGATGGCTTGCGGCGGATGTACCAAGAACAGGAAAATGTCTTTTACTACATCACCTGCATGAACGAGAACTACACGCACCCCGCGATGCCGAGCGGCGTGGCGCCCGGCATTTTGAGCGGCATGTACCTGCTGCAGATCGGCGGCCGCGGCAAAGTCAGAGTGACGCTGTTCGGTTCCGGCACCATTTTGCGCGAAGTGCTGGCGGCAGCGGAATTGCTCGAAAAAGACTTCGGCATACCGGCCGATGTGTATTCAGTCACGAGCTTCAGCGAGCTGCGCAAGAATGCGCTCGCGATCGAACGTCGCAACCTGCTGCATCCGAACGAACCGCAGCAGTCGACGTACATCAAACAAGCCTTGGGCGAGCGCAGCGGCCCATTCATTGCGGCGACCGATTACCTGAAGACAGTCGCGGATCAAATTCGGCAATGGGTTCCGGGACGCTACTCGGTGCTCGGCACCGACGGCTATGGGCGCAGCGATTCGCGCGCGGAGCTGCGGCGGTTCTTCGAGGTCGACCGGCACTACGTGGTCATCGCCGCGCTCAAGGCGCTCGCCGACGACGGCAAAATCGGCCTGCAAACGGTGAGCGATGCCATGAAGACCTTTGGGATCGATCCGGAAAAGCCGAACCCGCTGTCGGTTTGAACCATGGCTAGCGCAACCGAAGTTCTGGTTCCCGACATCGGCGGCTTCAAGGACGTCGACGTCATCGAGATATTGGTCAAGGACGGCCAGCAGATCGAGAAAGAGACGCCCCTGATCACCATCGAAACGGACAAGGCCGCCATGGATGTGCCGGCGCCGGCGGCGGGACGCATCGCACAAGTCAAGCTCAAGCAGGGCGACAAGGTCTCCGAAGGCTCGGTGATCCTATTGCTCGAGCCGGCGGCGAGCGCCGATTCAACGGCGGCGCCGGCCGACGCGGCAGCGCCCGCGGCCGACACGCCGGATGCCGCACCCGCCGGAGCTGCAACGCCTG
>CAYRAC010000133.1:7622-8593 GCA_964422045.1 uncultured Steroidobacteraceae bacterium | reverse complement strand
GCGGGCGAGGAACCGATCGACGCGGCGCTGCGCGAAGTGCGCGAAGAGACCACGCTCGATGACCTATCCTTCGATTGGGGCCTCGCGTACATGGACACTGGCCCGTACAACAAGGGCAAGTTCTCCCGCTACTACATCGCCCGCAGCAAGGAGACCCGCGTGCTGTTGCCGGTCAATCCCGATCTCGGTATGCCGGAGCATCACGAAGCCTGTTGGGTGGATTTCAACAAGGCGCTGACGATGGTGTCGCCGCGCGTGCAGCCGGTGGTGCGTTGGGCACATGCCATCATCAATCACGAAGAGATGCGCAAGCGCTAGTCGAGGTGCACGCTCCCGGCGCCGAGTTCGAGGACATCGCCGCCGACGAAGATCTGCCGTTCGGCATCCACCCGCAAATAGAGCGACGATGGGCGGCCTACGAATTCGCCCTGCGAGATCTCAAGCTCGAGCGGCAGTGCTCTTTGCATCGCCAGGCACCAGCCGCCGAGATTGACGGTGGCGGACCCCGTTGCGGGATCCTCGAGCATGGCGGCACCCTGCGGGAAAAAGAACCGCGCCAGCGCCGTGCCCGCCTCGTTCAACGCGAATACATAGGCCATGCCGATACCATCCTCGCTGCGGATATTGCGCATTGCGCCGGGTTGAGGCGCCGCCCGCCGCACGGCCTCGGCGCTGCGCAGCGGCACGACCAGTTGTTCCTTTCCGGCCTTGATCCACAATGGCCGATCGCCGATATCGCGTTCTTCGAGGCCGAGCGCGTTCGCGAGCACGCCGCGCGGCTCATCGACCTCGCGCCAGGTCGGCGCCGGGCCCGTCAGTGTCCAGCGATCGCCCTGCGCGCTGACCGCTATCACGCCCGCCGGCATTTCCAAACGCAAGCAATCCCCGCCCAACCCAAGCGCGCGGCACACATGCGCCGTGCCGAGAGTCGGGTGGCCGGCGAACGGCATCTCATAGGCGGGAGTGAAAAT
>CAYRAC010000133.1:0-7612 GCA_964422045.1 uncultured Steroidobacteraceae bacterium | reverse complement strand
GACTCGCGCATCGGCCCGCGAGGAGCGCAGGATGAACGTGGTTTCCGAGAGGTTGAATTGCCGGGCGAGCGCCTGCATGACCCCGGCGTCGAAATCGTCCGCGCGCTCGAACACGCACAGCGGATTGCCGCTCAGCGCACCGCGCTTGAAGGTGAAGACATTGACGATGCGAAACGGGTGAGCCGGCATACTTTCAAGTATTGCACGACCCACCCATTGGCGACGCTGGCATGCATGCGAGCGACTACGGTCGAACCACTACGACCGGCGCCGGGGCGACCACCGCCACCCGCGGACCGTAGTAATACCCGCGGTGATAATAGCCCGCCGGCGCGACCACGCAGCCCGACATGGCCGCCGCAATCAGACTCAATGGAATCAATAACTTAGCTAGACTTTTCATAACCCGCTCCTCAAAGTTTTGCGCCTCAGATGAGAACAACGCAGCGCCGCAGCAGGGGATGACAGGATGAACAATGCTTAAGGCGGCGAGTTCCGCTCAGGCCAGGGAGTGGAATACCTTCTGTACGTCGTCGTCCTGTTCGAGTTTGTCGATCAAACCCAGGACCTCGGCTGCCTGCTCTTCGGGCAGCTCGACCGGCACCGCGCAAATGTACTCATGCTCGGCGGAGAGCGGCGTGATGCCGCGCTTTTCGAGCGCTTCTTGTAAATGGCCGAAGTCATTGAACGCGCCGCGAATCACCAATTGCGGCTCGCCCTTGTCGCCGGTGCTCTCGCCCATTTCTTCGAGTCCGTAATCGATCAAATCGAGCTCGAGTTCATCGTGGTCCTTGACGGCGGCGGGATCCAGACGAAACACGCCCATTTTCTTGAACAGGAAACTGACGCTGCCGGTCGTACCGAGATTGCCGGCCCCCTTTGCAAAGATATTGCGCACGCTGGCAACGGTCCGGGTCGGATTGTCCGTGGCGGTCTCGACCAACAGAGCGACGCCATGCGGCGCATAGCCTTCGTAAAGGATTTCCTGATAATTGGCGGCTTCCTTGCCGGAGGCGCGGCGAATGGCGGCGTCGGTCTTGTCCTTCGGCATGTTGACGGCGCGGGCATTCTGCAGCACGCGCCGCAGCGTTGGGTTCGACGCGGGGTCGGCACCGCCCGCGTGGACCGCCATGGCGATGTCCTTGGCAACGCGCGTGAACTGCTTTGCCATCCGATTCCAACGCGCGAACATCGCGTGCTTTCTGACTTCGAATATGCGTCCCATGCCGCCTATGGTAGCAATACTCGTTCAAACCGCTAGACTTGCTGCTACCTCTTTAAGGCGATTCCAATGAGCGACGCGACGAGCTTCCGTGACCTCGAACTGTCCGAGCCCGTTCTGCGCGCGTTGAGCGATGTCGGCTACGAGTCTCCTTCGCCGATTCAGGCTGCCACGATTCCGGTGCTGTTGTCGGGAGCCGACATGCTCGGCCAGGCGCAAACCGGCACCGGCAAAACCGCGGCCTTTGCCCTGCCGGCGTTGACGCGCATCGATCTGTCGAAGCACGAGCCGCAGGTTCTGGTGCTGGTCCCGACGCGCGAACTCGCGCTGCAGGTGGCCGAGGCGTTCTTGCGTTACGCCGCCCACCTCAAGGGGTTTCACGTACTGCCGATCTACGGCGGCCAGAGCTACCAACCGCAGTTGAATGCCCTGCGGCGCGGCGTGCACGTGGTCGTCGGCACGCCGGGGCGGGTCATCGACCACATGAATCGCGGCACCCTGAAACTCACCGGGTTGACCTTGTTGGTCCTCGACGAGGCCGATGAGATGCTGCGCATGGGCTTCATCGATGCCGTCGAAAGCATCCTCGAACAGACGCCGCCGCAACGCCAGGTGGCCCTGTTTTCGGCCACCATCCCTGCGCCGATCCGCCGCATCGCCGCCAAGCATCTACGCTCGCCGATCGAAGTCACCATCAAGAGCAAGACCAGCACGGCCACCAATATCCGCCAACGCTATTGGATAGTCAGCGGCATGCACAAGCTCGACGCGCTGACGCGGATACTCGAAGCGGAGCCGTTCGACGGAATGTTGGTATTCACCCGCACCAAGCAGTCGACGGTCGAACTTGCCGAAAAACTCGAAGCGCGCGGCTTTGCGGCCGCGCCGCTCAACGGCGACATCGCGCAACCGCTGCGCGAACGCACCGTGGCGCGGCTCAAGGCCGGTCAAATCGACATCGTGGTTGCCACCGACGTGGCGGCGCGCGGCCTCGACGTCGAGCGCATCGGACACGTCGTCAATTACGACGTTCCCTACGACACCGAATCCTACGTGCATCGCATCGGCCGCACCGGGCGCGCGGGACGCAACGGCGAAGCGATACTGTTCATCGCTCCCCGGGAGCGCAATATGCTGCGCGCCATCGAACGAGCCACGCGGCAGGTGATCGAGCCCATGAACCTGCCGACCGTCGACGCGGTCAATGCACTGCGAATTTCCAAGCTCAAACAGCGGATCGCAGAAACGGTTGCCGGCGGCGAAGCGGCAGCCTTCCGGCCGGTGCTCGAGCAACTCGAGGCCGAGAGCGGCCTGCCCCTGATCGAGATTGCCGCTGCGCTCGCGAGTCTCGCGCAGGGAGCGACGCCGCTGCTGCTCGGCAAATCGGAGTCCCGAGCCGACCCTTTCTCGCCGGCCCGTGCGCCTGCGCAGCGGACGCCGCCGGCAGAGCGTACACCGCCCGCCGAGCGTGTAACGCGCACCGAGCGTGCATCGCCCGCCGAGCATGCACCGGCCGCCGAGCATGCACCGGCCGCTGAGCGGGCGCCGCCCACGGCGCGTGCACCGGTTACCGAACGGGCGCCGCGCTCCAAATCTGCCGCCGGCCTCATGGAAACTTTTCGCATCGAGGTCGGGTCGGTACATGGGATCAAGCCCGGCAACATCGTGGGTGCGATTGCCAACGAAGCCGGAATTGAAGGGGTGCACATCGGCCGCGTCGACATTCGCGACGATCATAGTTTCGTCGACTTGCCGGACGGCATGCCGAAGCAGATATTTAAGGACTTGCAGAAGGTGCGCGTGGCGGGCCGCGAGCTTAGGATCAGCCGGGTCAGCGAGAAACCGCCCAAGCCGCCGCGGGATAGCAGCGGACGACACGCCGGCCGGCAGCCGCGCAAGCTCCTGAGCAGGCGCGAACCGAAGCGATGATTTTCTGGTCAATCAACCTCGAGGAGTAAAACATGGGCAAAGGCATGGATCGAAAGAAAGAAGAGAAAAAGAAGCCGGCTAAGACTTTGGAGGAGAAGCGCGCGGCGAAGCGGGAGAAGAAACAAGCCCGCGGCTGAACGCGGCGGGTCAGACGACCCGCGAGCGGCGCCCACCGGCGGCGAAATCCCGAATGTTCGCAGCCATTTCATCGAGGCAGCGCTGCCGCGCTTCGCGCGCCGCCCATGCCACGTGCGGCGTCAACAGCAAATTCGGTATCTCCGGATCGAGCAGCGGCTCCTCGCTCGGCGGCGGTTCGTGCGGCAGGACATCGATGCCCGCGCCGCCGAGCCGACCCGCCTTGAGGGCGGCCGCGAGCGCGCGGCCATCCAGCAAGCCGCCGCGGGCCGTGTTGATCAACAGCGCGTCGGATTTCATGAGCGCAAGTTCGCGGGCGCCGATCAGGCCGCGCGTCGCGTCGCTGAGCGGACAGTGCAGCGAGACGATATCCGCGGTGGCAAGCAGCTCATTCAAGGCCAGACGCTCAAGGTCGGGTGCTCCCCCGGGGCGGTTGGCGATCACGACCCGCATGCCGAAGGAGTGGGCCACTCGCGCGACGCCGCGGCCCAATTCGCCCCAACCGATGATGCCCAAAATCCGACCGTTGAGTTCTCGAATGGGATGCGCGACGACGGTGCGCATTTCGTTCTCGCCCCACGCGCCGTTGCCGACCAGTCTCGAGTATTCCGACAGATGCTGGGTGAGGCTCAAGATGAGACCCCAGGTGTGCTGCACCACCGAGGCGGTGCAGTAGCCGCGCACATTGCACACCCCCACCCCAAGTTCGCGTGCCGCCGCCACATCGATGTTGTTGGTGCCCGTGCCGGCCACGGCCACCAGCTTCAAGCGCGGCGCCTCGAGCAGTTCGCGCGACAACTCGACCTTGTTCACCAAGACGATTTCCGCATCCTGCATGCGCTCGACAATCTTGGCGTCGTCCGAGTCGAAGAGCGTGAGCTCGCCCGCGGCCGCGCTCAATTGCGACGTGTCAAGATCGCCGTCGGAAACGGTGTCGTAGTCCAGAAATACTGCTTTCACGAGGGTTCGGTTCGTATCACGGGGTAGAATGCGTCGGCGTGAGTACCGCGAAGCATACCGCAGTCAATGTCTTGATCGTCGTGAACGTGGCCATGTTCGCGCTGCAGAGCCTATCGCATGGCGCATTGGATATGTTGGCGCTCTGGCCGCTGCAGGCCATCGACGGTCAATCGTATTTCCACGTCTGGCAGATCGTGACCTACGCGTTCCTGCACAGTACCGGTAACATCACCCATTTGCTTTTCAACATGTTGGGATTGTGGATGTTCGGCGCGGAAGTCGAGCGCTATGTCGGGCCGCGCCGTCTGCTCGCCTGCTACTTCGCCTCCGTGGTAACCGCTGCGCTCAGCCAGTTGTTCATTCCCATGCTGTTTGGCGCGCCGCCGAGCCCGACCATCGGCGCTTCCGGCGGCGTGTTCGGGCTGCTGCTCGCCTACGCCTATCTGTTTCCGCGGCGCAAAGTGGTGCCCTTGATCCCGCCCATACCCATGCCGGCGTGGCTGTTTGCGACCATTTACGCCGCGCTTGAACTCTTCTTGGGCGTCACCGGCACGCTGTCCGGCGTTGCGCATTTTGCGCATTTGGGCGGCATGGTGGGCAGCGCTCTGGTGATCTCCCAATGGCGCAGCTTGCGCGGAACCGGCTAGGCTATACACCCATGATGCTCAAGCTCAAGAGCGCCGCTTCTGTACTCGTCCTCGTGTGCCTGTCCGCCGCGGCGCATGCCGAGTGGGTGCGGCGTATCACCGACGGCATCATGGGCACGCGGATCACGGTGGAGCTGTGGGCGGATGATGAGCAGAAGGCCAACGAAGCGATCGATGCGCTGCTCGATGAGATGCGCCACATCGACGATTCGATGAGCACCTACAAGCCGACCAGCGAAGTGTCCCAGGTCAACGCCAAGGCCGCGGACGGCCCGATGCGGATCAGCAAGGAACTGTTCGATTTGTTGGTCACGGCCAAGGAGTATTCGGTCATCACCGACGGCGCCTTCGACATCACCTACGCCAGCGTCGGCTACCTGTATGACTTTCGCAAACACGTGCATCCGGACGAAGCGCAGATCGATAAAGCCCTGCCCGCCGTCGATTATCGTCATGTGCTGCTCGATCCCAAGAATCAAACCGTGCAGTTTTCGCAAAAAGGCGTGCGCATCGATCTGGGCGGCATCGCCAAGGGCTACTCGGTGGATCGGGGAATCGACGTATTGAAATCGCGCGGCGTGACTCGCGCGTATGTCTCGGCCGGCGGCGACAGCCGCATCATCGGCGATCGATTCGGCAAGCCGTGGATGGTCGGAATTCGCGATCCGAGCAAGGGCGAGGGCGAGGTCATCACCCGCATTCCGCTGGCCGATGCGGCCATTTCAACGTCGGGCGACTACGAGCGCTTCTTCGAAGAAAACGGTGTCCGCTACCACCATATCATCGATCCGCGCACCGGCCATTCGGCCAGCAAGGTGCGCAGCGCGACGGTGATCGGACCGTATGCCACGCGCACGGACGGCTTATCCAAGACCGCATTCGTACTGGGGCCTGAAAAAGCCATGGAGATCTACAATCGCATCGATGACATCGATGCGATCATCGTCAGGCTCGACGGCAAGGTGATCTATTCCAAGGGGCTAGAGCCGGCGCGCGCGCCCGCGCCCGCGCACTAGCCGCAACACAGAATGCAGGCGTGGCTGCTGTGGGGATTGCTGTTCGGCTCGATCGGCCTAGGATATTTCATTTATGGTAAACGACAGCGGGCCGTGGTTCCGCTGCTTTGCGGGATTGCGCTCATGGTGTTTCCGTATTTCGAATCCAATGTCGTGCTGCTGGTCGGGATCGGTGTTGTTTTGGCCGCAATCCCCTACTTCCTACGCCTGTGACGCTTGTACGCCAGGGCCGGGTCGCCGCCCGGCGAGGGAATAAACCCGGGTTCTCGCGGGTCTTAACATGATGGATGGGAAACGCGCTCGATTCGAGGCGGCGGTAATGCCGCATTTGGACGCCGCGTATCGGTTTGCCCGATGGTTGTCGTATGCGCCCGGCGATGCGGACGACGTCGTGCAGGAGGCCATGCTGCGTGCGTTTCGCGGGTTCGATGCGCTGCGTGGCTCCGATGTGAAGGCGTGGCTGTTGGCGATCGTAAGGAATTGCCATCTGACGGCGGCCAAACAACTTAAGCGACGCGGTATCGTGCCGCTGCCGGAAGAGAACGATGCACAAGACGGCTATGCCATGAGCGCCCCCACGCCAAATCCGGAAGAAGACTCGATCCGCCGCGACGAGCAACGCACGCTCGAGCGGCTGATCGCGGCGCTGCCCGAGGAACATCGCACGGTGTTGATGCTTCGGGAAATCGAGGAAATGGACTACCGGCAGATAGCCCAGGCGACCAACGTGCCGATCGGCACGGTCATGTCCCGGCTGGCCCGTTCGCGGGCCGCGCTCAAAGCTCGCTGGCTGCAGGAAGTCGCAGGAGAGCCGCATGCGGTGCGCTGAATCGTTGCGCGTTCAGGCTTATTTCGACGCCGAGGTCGACGCCGTGTCGGCCGCGGAAATCGAGCGCCACATCGAGCATTGCGCCGAGTGCCGTGCGTTGCTCGCCGACCTCGAGCAGGTGCGCAACGTTTTGCGCCGCGACGCGCCATACGAGCACACCCCGGCTGCGCTGCGTGCCAGGGTGTTACATGCGCTCGATGCGGACAGCACAACTGCCCCCGCCGCGGCGCCCGCGCCGCCGCGTCCCCGCCACGCGCCCGGCCGGCGCCGGCGCACGTTTTGGATGGGCGCGTTCGGCGGTGCCGGCGGTACCGCCGTTGCGGCGCTGCTGGCATTCTTTTTGCTCGTGCCGCGGTTCACCAATCCGCTGCTCGATGAGCTGGTGAGCGCCCACGTACGCTCGCTGATGCCGGCGCATCTCATCGATGTGGTATCGACCGACAAGCACACGGTCAAACCCTGGTTCGCGGGTCACGCAGACGTCTCGCCGGTGGTCGCCGATTTCGAGGCGCAAGGCTACCGGCTGGTGGGCGGACGCGCGGACTATGTGCAACATCAGCGCTCGGCCGTCGTCGTCTACCAGCACGGCGCGCACGTCATCAACGTCTTCAGTTGGGCCGGCGACGGCCGTTCGTTGCCGGCCGATACGACCCGCAGCGGCTATCACCTGGCGTTTTGGCAAGCCGGCGATTTGCAGTATTGCGCCGTTTCGGACACCGGCTGGGACGAGCTGGCCGGCCTCACGCGCTTGCTCAGGGAATAATCAATTGGCCGCGATGCTCGGCGTCACCAGCGTCACCGAGGTGAAGCATCCTCGTTCGCTCGCCTTGAACGATACGACGATCGCGCGCGCATGAGGTGTGCCTAGCTGGCC
>CAYRAC010000132.1:0-8608 GCA_964422045.1 uncultured Steroidobacteraceae bacterium | reverse complement strand
GCAGGTCCAGCGGCGAATGGATGACCAAGCATTTGCAACTTGTCGCGCTCATCCCGATGAGTATACCGGTAGTTCGGCCGGTCATGGGACCGGTCTCATGCCTCACACCAACAGCCTGAACATGGGCGAAATCTCGGCAGGATCGACCAGTAATTCGAGCACCCCCGGTCGCCCGGAGTCGACCGCGCGGCCCGGAAAGCGGTTTTCCTGATGCATTCGGATGGTGCCGTACATTGCGTTGTTGACAATAATGATCACCAAATTGGCCTGCTGTTGAACGGCGGTCGCAATCTCCTGCGGATACATCAGAAAACAACCGTCGTCGGCGAGATGCTCGCTCAACCAGCCCACCACAGCGGACCTGTCGACAAAGTGCTCCGCCGGCGGCGGCGGCGTGCTGAACTTGACGTAAGCCTCGCGCGCTTCGCGTAGCCACGGCGTCCGCTTGCCCGGCGCCAGACTCTCGACGCTTGCCAATGCGCCGCTAAAATCGCAGACGCCGCATGCAATCGCCAATTGCGGCTGATAAACACGCCCCAATTCGTCGGGATCGGGATGAACGTGAATCAGCACCTGCTGCGGCACCGGCGGCAGCAGCAGCGATCAAATCGGCGCAGCGAACGCGTTCCGCGAGGTTCGGGTCGACACCGAGCCCTAAGTATCCGCAATAATTCGGATCGCGGTTGTCGATGAGATCCTGACGACGAAAACTCGCAACTATCGGCAGCTCGTTCTTGCGCGCGAACTGCAGCACGCCGTTGCAGCCGCGCTGCGGCGCCTTCGTGTCGCGCACTGACCACCGCAATTTCGGGCGCGTCGTACAGCGCATCCAAGACCGGCAAATAGCTCTCGCCTGGTACACAGAAGATGCGATCCACGCCTTGCAGGCGCAGCGCGTCCACCAGGACTTGACCGCCCGTCTGTTGAGTCGAGTTGTGTTTCGCTGCGGTGGGGTTGTCAGACATTGCGCACAGGGTGTCAGTTCAGCCGCGGTTCGTCGAGCGCAACGTGCGGAGTCGGCTCATCGCCCCGATAGCTGAGCAGCGATGGCCAACGCAGGGCCGCCCAGACGACGACCCCTACGGTGGCAATGCCGCCGCTCACCACCGCGATCGGGGCGCCGGTAATCTGCGCCAAAGCACCCGCTTCCAGCTCACCGAGCTGTGGGCCTCCGAGATAGAACATCTGGTTGATACTGACCATGCGACCGCGCAGGTCGTCGGGTGTCTGCATCTGTCGGATCGTGTTCCGCAAGATGGTGCTGACCGCATCTGATGCACCCACAACGATCAACGCGAGCATGCCACTCGCAAAGGTGCGCGACACCCCAAAGGCGACCGTCGCCAGGCCGAACACCAGCACCGATAGCAGGAGGACGCGTCCTTGCCGGTTGATCCCCGTCCTCTGTGAAATTATCAGCGCCGCCAACGTAGCGCCAATCGCTTGCGCCGCCGACAGCCATCCGTATGCGACTCCGCCGGCCCGGAAAATGTCGACGACAAAGATGGGCAGTAGCGCATTGGCGCTCGAAAAGAACGTTGCCAGAAAATCGAGCAGCATCGTCGCGAGTACGATTCGACTCTTGCGAACGAACTGGATTCCCTCCCATATCGCCGCGAAGTCGAGCAACTTGAGGGAGGTGCGCGCCAGCGCCTGGGGGATGTTCCCCATGAGCACGAGCGCAAGAATCACCGCCGCAAATGACAGGGCATTCAGAAGGTAGGTATACCCCTGGCCGAGGCTTGCGATCACGACGCCGCTCAGCGCCGGGCCGCAAATTGCGCCGGTCTTGCGCGCGATCGATATCATGCTGAATGCATTCGGCAGATGAGCGGGCGGCACGAGATTCGCGATGATCGCATTGCGCGCGGGACCGTCGAATGCCACCGCCACCGCCGACAGCCCCGTGAGCACATACATTTCCCACAGTTCGATTCGGTTTGAGAAAGTCAGCAGCGCCAATGCCAATGAGGTCGCTGCCATGGCTCCCTGTGTGAAGAACAAAACAAACCGGCGGCTTTTCGAGTCGGCGAGCGTTCCGCCGATCAACGAGAACAACATAATCGGCGCGACGCGCGCGAGCCCAATGGCTCCGAGGGCAATGGGCAGCTTCGACAGAGTGCGCACATGCCAGAGCAGTGCCCAAGTCTGCATTTCGGAACCGGCAACGGAGATCATCAATCCGAACCACAGTAAGCGGAACTCTCGATAGCGCAAAGACACCGGAATGTGCATATGGATTCTTTCGAGCATATCTGAATGCAAATGCACCTGAATACACCATCGCTTAAGCGATACTTTGCGTGGTAACGTAAACCGCCCGAGGCCTCTCGGGCGCTTGCAGGAGTCCCCCATGAGTCGCCTCCGAATCGCCGGCTGCTGCCTTCTGGCATTCGCGACCGGCCTGCACGCCGAGACACTTGGAGGCGCAGAGTTAGTGGGCGCGTTGCGCAGCGGCGGCTACGTACTCGTAATGCGGCACGCCTATTCCCCCGCGACACCGCCCGATAAATCTGCGGCTGATCCCGAGAATGTATCCCTCGAGCGGCAGCTCGATGCGACAGGACGCAACACCGCCAAGGCAATGGGCGATGCAATTAAGCGACTGCGGATCCCGCTGGGACAAGTGTTCTCGAGCCCGACCTATCGGGCAATGGAAACGATACGACTTGCATCGTTTGGCTCGGCGAAAGCGGTTGCGGAACTTGATATAGGTGCTCAGGGGATGACGCCCGCAGGCGTGCCGGACCCTCGCGCAACGTGGCTGCGCGGCGCGGTCGCTCAACGCCCGGCACCGAAATCCAACACGGTGATCGTCACTCACGCACCGAACATCGTTGCGGCTTTCGGCGATTCGGTCTCCGGCATGGCGGAGGGCGAGACATTCGTGTTTCGCCCGGACGGCAAAGGCGGCGCTGTGCTGGTGGCGCGAGTGTTGATCGAGGATTGGCCGCGACTCGCGCTTCAGCCGACAGCCGCTATCAAGCACCAGTGCGGCGTAGCACCCGCAGACTTGGCGCGTCACTCCTGGCGCCTATGACGCCGATTGCCGTTGCATGCTCGAAGCCATGGCGGCGAAATACGCTAAGCACCTCATCCAACGAGGAAGGTGCGCACGATACCAGCAAGCCGCCGCTGGTCTGCGGATCCGTCAGCAGCGCTCGCTCCTCGGCACCGAAGTCAGAGGGCAAGCTCACCTCCGATGCATACGCGGCCCAGTTGCGGCCGGAGGCGCCGGTGATGCAGCCCTGCACCGCCAACGCGCGCACTCCCGGCAGCAGTGGAACCACCGACCAATCGAGTTGCACCTCGCAGCGGGCACCGCGGGCGATCTCGAGCGCATGTCCAGCCAGGCCGAATCCTGTCACGTCGGTCATCGCATGTACGCCGGGAAGAGCGGCCAACCCGGGACCCGCGGTGTTCAATTGCGTCGTGAGCTCGATCATCTGCGAGTAACCGGCAGCGTCGAGTTTCGCTTTTTTCAGTGCGGCCGACAGCACACCGACGCCCAGCGGCTTGCCGAGCACCAGCAGATCGCCAGGCTCTGCATCCGCATTGCGCTTGATCAGCTTCGGGTGAACAAGCCCGAGCGCCACCAGGCCATAAATCGCTTCGACGGAGTCGATGCTGTGCCCGCCGGCGATGGGAATGCCGGCCGCACGGCAGATCGACGCACCACCTTCGAGAATCCTCGCGATGGTCTGTGTGGACAGCACGTTGATCGGCATGCCCACCAGCGCCAAAGCCATGATCGGTCGTCCGCCCATCGCGTACACGTCGCTAATCGCGTTGGTAGCTGCGATTCGACCAAAATCGAATGGATCATCGACGATCGGCATGAAAAAATCGGTGGTCGCAACCAACGCCTGCTCGTCGTTGAGCCTGTACACGGCCGCGTCGTCGGCGGTCTCGGTGCCCACCAGCAACTCCGAGGGGAGTGGCATCGGCGAGACGCCTTTGAGGATCTCCTGCAACACGCCCGGCGCAATCTTGCAGCCGCAGCCGCCCCCATGGGATAGCGAAGTCAGAGGTGGCTCCGGGGATTGGCGGTGTATATCGGACACTTTGACACCATCCTTTCTGAAAACACAGCTGCGTGCCGCAATGATAGACACGAACGCTCAAGCTCACCAGAATAGGCGGTGGAAGAGAAATGCCCCCGGCGGGGTGCCCGGACTTCAAACCCGGAGGAAGGCGCTATGCGTCTTTGGTGGGTTCGACTCCCACCTCTTCCGCCACCCCTCGCGCCCGATGAATCACGCCTTCTGCGCCAGGTAATCGATCTGTCTCAAGAAGCTAGCTTCGTCTTCGAGGCAACGTAGGTCGAGCAGTAAGCGATTGTCCGCGATGCGACCGATGATCGGCACGGGCGCGCCGCGCAGCCTGTTGGCCAAAGCCTTGAGCGCGGAGCCCGACTTGGACTTTGCAGGAAAGCATGCCAGCGCGAAGCTTGGAATGACATCGATTGGCAGCGAGCCGCTGCCCACCTGGCTCGATACCGGCGCGACGGTCACCTGCCACTGCGCGCCGAGCGCTGCGGCTAGCGACGGCTGCAGGCGTTGCGCCAGCGACTCGATCTGGTGCAGCGGCCGAGTCAGCATCCGCAGAGTTGGGAGCTCCTCGACCGTGTGCTCGGGAGTGCGGTAGGCGCGCAGCGTCATTTCGAGCGCCGCCAATGTTAGCTTGGAGACCCGCAGCGCACGCTTCAGCGGATGACGATTGATCCGCTCGATCAATGCGTGCTTGCCGACGATGAGGCCAGCTTGCGGACCGCCGAGTAGTTTATCGCCGCTGAAGGTCACCACATCGCATCCGGCGGCCATGACCTCGCGCACCACCGGTTCCTTCGGCAAACCGTAGAGCGAGAGGTCGATCAAGCTGCCGGCGCCCAGATCGACCACCAACGGCAGGTCGTAGGCATGGGCGAGCGCGGCCAACTCAACCTCCGAGACATCCGCGACGTATCCGCTGATCCTGTAGTTACTGGTATGGACCTTCATTAATGCGGCGGTCGCAGCGCCGATGGCATTCTCATAATCGGCCTTGTGAGTCCGGTTGGTAGTGCCAACTTCCACGAGCCGGACTTGCGCGCTGCGCATCACGTCCGGCATGCGGAAGGATGCACCGATCTCGATCAATTCACCGCGCGACAGGATCACTTCACGCCGCCGCGCGAGGGCTGCCATCACGAGCAGCACTGCGGCGGCATTGTTGTTGACGACCGTCGCCGCCTCGGCCCCGCTCAATTCAACAAGCAGCTCTTCGATAAGCTCGTCGCGTTCGCCGCGGCCTCCACATTCAAGGTCGAATTCGAGATTGCAAGGCTCGCGCATGGCCATGCTCGCATGCTGAACCGCCGCCTCCGACAGCAGCGAGCGGCCAAGATTGGTGTGCAAGACCGTGCCCGTGAGATTGAACACCGGCCGCAACGCCGGCGCAGCGCGTTTTTGCAGCCGATCGCTGACCTTGACGGCAATCGCGCCGTCAGTCGGCGGCGGCTGTCCGGCTTCGCGCCCGCGCGCCCGGTAGGCATCAAGTACGGCGCGGATCGCACCGATCACGGCGCTGCGGCCATGAACGATAATCAGTTTTTCGATCGGCGCGGACCGTGCAAGCTGGTCGACCGATGGGTACGGACTCGCTGATTTATTGGCTGGACCTGGTTCCAAGAGAGCGGCACTCTACGTTTATTGCGCGCGGCGGCACTGCCGCCAGCAAGAGATATCATATAATCCAGCCTCGTCAAACGGCGTCGCGGCCTCTTAGTAGCCGAATTTATAATTGACTTGCGCATAGATCTGTCGCGGGTCATCGTAGTGAAAGCCGCCGAAGGTCAAGCTGTTGTCGACCAGCAAGTGTCGGTTGGTGACGTTGAGCACGGTGAGCGACGCCGAGAAGCTTTTTCCGAATGATTTTCCGGCGCTCAAATTCAATTCCGCATGGCTCGGCAGATGACTCGGTGGCCCGGTACCGTTCGAGAATCCCGAACCGTAATAAACGTTTGCCGAGGCAAACGCGCGCCACGGCAGATTCGCATCCAGGCCGACATTTGCCGTATTGCGTTGATCGTGATCGAGGGCGAAGCGGCCGGCGGGCGCGCTGAAATCAGTGAGCCCGCCGTTGATTGCGCCCAATCCGTTCGCCGTCTGATTGGAATAGGTCACGTGCGCTTGCCCGACGCGCCAGAACTTGGGCGAGCGAATGGTGAGTTCGTTGCCCACAATCAAAGCACCGTCGATGGTCAGCGGCAGAAAGGCGTTTGAGTTGCCGATGTTGTTGTGATCGAAGAAGTTTTTTGCTTTTGTGTCGAAGTGATCGACATCGATCGTCCAGCCCTTGACCGGAAGCGTGAGCCCTACTTGGTATTCCTGATCGCGTTCCCCGTGCAACGGCAGGAAGCCCAGGTTGTTGTTCTGCGCAAACTCGAGCAGCGGGCCACTCAAGGTCGTCAGCGGCGGTGCCTGATAATATCTGCCCCAAAATCCGCGCAAGATCCAATCAATGCCCGGCAGCAGTACAGTAACGCCAATCCGCGGACTCGTGGCGTTCTCAGTCAAGGAGCCGGCGAAATGAGTTTGCCGCACACCGCCGGCGACTTGCAGCCATTCGCTCGCCCTGAACGTGTCCTCCATGTAGGCCGCGACCAGCGAGCCGGTGGGACGTGAAGTTTGGTTGACGGGCGCATCATTGCCGTCATTGAAGAGAACCAGAAATGCCTCGCGGTCGCGCTGACTGAAGCCGCTGACGCCGGCTTGTATATTGTTTTGTGCAACGTGAAGCCGCAACGCTTCCTGGCCTCCGACATACGTCGAAGAGCGCTGGTCGGTGGTGCTGATGGGGAAATCGTTCGGTGCGCCGTCGAGATCGGCACGATTTTGATGATAGAAAAAGCTGCTCGCGAGCGAGGCATCTGTGCCCAATTTCCGCACCCACGAGAGAATTGCAAACACATCCGTCTCGCGCTGCACATCGTCGGCGAGCTGCCCGGGGGAATTCGGGATATCGTAATTGTCGTGTCTCGCGGAGCAGACCAAGCGGAACTGGTCATCGGCTGTGGCGTTGAATATCAGCGTGCTGAAGCCACCCGCGCCGTCTTCTGAATCGTGAATGATCTGCGATACGGGGGTCTGTATACCCAAATCGCTTCTATTGCCGTTGAGACTCGCGTAGTAAGCAAATCGGTCCGTGTGACTGCCAACGCTCACGTAGTCATTGGATTGACCATAGCTGCCGCCGCTTGCAATCAATTCGCCCTGACTATCGCGTTCAAAACCGGTGCGCGGCACGACGTTGAATACACCATAGGTGCGATCGCCCTGATCCGCGGCATAGCTACCCCGCTCGACCTCCAAATAGTCAATGTCCTTGGGATCAATCTGCGGCCCCAAATTGCTCGCAATATTGGTGTTGGGAATCTCGACACCATCCAGCGCCCAGGTGGTTTGATGGCCGCCGCGGACATGCAGCTGGTCGTGAACGACATAGGCGCCCGGAACGAAGTCGGTAATCATGGCAAGACTGTTGCTTTGCCCCGCGCCGGGAGTGCGCTCGATGTCTTGGCGGTTTACCACAGTCGTGGGCGTGGCGGTGTTCGGAACGGCCGTATCCACGGCGGCCGTATCCACGGCGGCGGTCACGGTGATGGCGGCAAGTGCGGAGCCTTTCGAGAGTTGCACGTGGGCGATGGGAAACGAACCGGAGGTGACGGCAACTGCTTGCGAAGTGGTTGCAAAATCGGCGTGTCCGACGGTCAATATGTAGTCACCGAGCGGGACGGTCATGAAAGCGAACTCGCCGCGGCTATCGGTCTGCGAGTTCTGCAGCCACTCGGACGTTGCGGACTTCAGTTGTACTTCGGCCTGGGCAATCGGCAGGTGCTGGGAATCATGGACAATGCCGCGAACGCTGGCGACATCCGCGGCAAAAAGTCGCGCCGAAACGACCAGACTCGCAAGCAAGCCCATGTATCGCACGCTGGCCTGTCGCAGGCTCTTATCAGCAGCTGACATGACGATCTCTCCGTGAATCCAACGAATTGATGCGCGCGCGTGGGGCGCATGGACCTTCGCGCGCGGATCGTCGGCAAATCGAAATCAGACGGGAGACGGAGGTCCGCGCGGTTGCTGGACACGCAGCAGCTGCGTGCTGCCAGCCTGCGCTTCGGCTGGGATACTCGGGGAAAACGCAATTTGCCCGGGAGACTCAAAAACCAGGAGATGGGAAATGGGCCCTTGAGCGGGGGCACTGCCGAAGGGACAATTTTGGAAATCTGCATGACCCTGCGAATGATGGGTATGCACATGCTGCGCGGAGAGGGATCCCACGTATGCCGGACAGAGCTGCACCAGAAACGGTGTCCCGCTCGCCGGCATGTAACCGATGGGAATGTAGGCGCGAAATACCAGCGCGGCCAGCAAGATGATGGCCAACATGTCCGCTCGCCTGGTCGGGCTGGGCTCGGTGTGGCCGGGGCCGGTCGGGCTGGCGCTGATGTGGCTGGCGCTGGTGTGGCTGGCGCTGGTGTGGCTGGCGCTGGTGTGGCTGGCGCTGGTGTGGCTGGAGCAGCTACTGCTGGGCCTGGAGTGGCCGGATCCGGGTTGGGCGGAGC
>CAYRAC010000131.1:5430-8641 GCA_964422045.1 uncultured Steroidobacteraceae bacterium | reverse complement strand
CCGACCAAAAAGAGATCACGCGGATCAGCGGCGGGATGGACTTGTCCGTGTATGCGGGGTTGCTTGACGCCGCGTTGAATGACCTGCGCCCCATGGACGACGTCATTGCTGCAATGCGCAGCGGCACGGCCGAATCGAGCGATGATTGCCGCAGGCTTGCCTACTACGGCTGGGATTTGCGCGACTTTTCGCAGCTTGAGCGCAAGTCGCTGGCGCGCAGTTTGGCGCGGGCAGTGACACCGTGCGGCGGCGCCAAGTCACTCGAGGGAGCGAGAATAGCGATCGCCTCGGCGGTCTTCGCTCCGACAGCGTCGAACGTGACGCAAGTGATCGCCATCGTCGAGAATCCCTCCATCGCGGCACGGGCCGCCGACTCGTTGGAAAATCTCGGTTCCCCGTTCTACAAGGCGGTCTACGCCCGGGGTCCTGAGGTACGCGAGGTTTTCATGCACGCCTGGAGCGGCACGATGGAGGGCGTGGCGGCCGATCCCGCCGTCACCGATGCCGACCAACTGTCAGCCCTTGGCACGCGGCTCGCATTGCTCAAGGAGTTTGCGGCGGATAACAAAGTGCCAGCCGCCATCGCCGCCGCGGCGCGAATTCGCACCAACGCGACACTCGCCAAGAAATTCGATCCTTATGTGCGCGCGGGCGTAGTCAATGCGGCATCCGACGTCTATGAGCAACTCGGCGACTTGGATGCCCAGTTCGCGCTGGTGAGCGGCGAACTGCGCACGTCCCATACGCCCTACTACTACATGATCGACCTCGGTGAAATCGAGGAATCTCGCCACCACACGACGCAGGCGCTCGCGTGGTACGAAAGGGCCTACCGGGAGTCGGAGGGGATCGCGACCCGGTTTCAATGGGGAGCGCAGTATTTGAGCGCGCTGTTGCGCCTCGCGCCTCAGGATCATGTGCGCATTCGGGACGCCGGCATGGCGGTGATCGGTGAGCTCGATGGGCCGGATCGGATTCAGGCGCGTACGCGCTACGGTTTGGGAAAACTCGACGCCAAGCTCAAGAAGTGGAATTCAGCTCACCATTACGACGCCGACATCCACGCGCTCCGCTCCCGCATAAGCGCCACCTGCGCCAAACTCCCCCCGAGCGACAGCGGCCGCGAGAGCTGTAGGAAATTCCTGAGCTAGCGATCTTGCGTTCTAGGCGGTCTCGCGAATCACCGCGCCCAAGGTTTCGACCATACGGGTGATCTGCTTGGAGTCGATGATCAAGGGCGGCGACATGGCAATCGTATCGCCGGTTTGGCGCACCATCACCCCGCGTTCGAAGCACTTGAGGAACACTTCGAAGGCGCGCGTCCCGGGTTTGCCGGCTCGCGGTTCGAGTTCTACGGCGCCGATCAAGCCGTAATTGCGCACGTCGAGCACATGCGGCAGACCACGCAGCGAATGCACCGCGTCTTCCCACTCGGCCGCGAGCGAGGCGGCGCGTGTCAGCAATCCCTCCTTGGAATAGACATCGAGCGTCGCGAGTGCGGCAGCGCAGGCGACGGGATGGGCGGAATAGGTATAGCCGTGAAACAGCTCGATGGCATTTTCCGGCCCCTGCATGAAGGCGTCGTAAATTTTCCGGTGCGCAAAAACGGCGCCCATCGGCACCGCGCCATTGGTGAGCCCCTTCGCCGTGGTCATGAGGTCGGGAGTGACGTCGAATGCCAAGCTTGCGAAGGGTTTGCCCACTCGTCCGAAGCCGGTGATCACCTCGTCGAAAATCAAGAGAATGTCGTTCTTATCGCAGATCTCCCGCAGGCGCTTAAGGTATCCGATCGGCGGCAGAATCACGCCCGCCGAGCCAGCGATCGGTTCGACGATGACCGCGGCAATGGTCGACGCATCATGCAGAGCGATCAAGCGCTCCAATTCGTTGGCGAGATGCGCACCCCATTGCGGCAAGCCGCGCGAAAAGGCGTTGTGCTCGATCGACAGGGTGTGCGCCAGATGGTCAACGCCCGGCAGCATCGCGGGGCCGAAGAACTTGCGGTTGTTGACCATCCCACCGACCGACATGCCGCCGAAACCCACGCCGTGATAGCCCCTTTCTCGGCCGATGAGGCGTGTGCGCTGGCCCGCGCCGCGCGCTCGGTGATACGCGATGGCAATTTTGAGGGCCGTATCCACCGACTCCGAGCCTGAGTTCGTGAAGAAAACGCGATCCAGCCCGGGCGGGGCGATCCTCGCCAGCCGATTCGCAAGTTCAAATGCGATCGGATGACCCATCTGAAACGCCGGGGCATATTCCATGGTGCCGAGCTGCCGCGTGACCGCTTCGGTGATTTCTCGCCGGCCGTGACCGGCATTCACGCACCAAAGGCCTGCAACTCCGTCGAGCACCTCGCGGCCGTCCGATGTCCAGTAATACATGCCCTCGGCGCGGGCGAGGAGGCGCGGATTCGCTTTGAATTGCCGGTTCGCGGTGAACGGCATCCAAAATGCGTCGAGTTCGCCATCGGACGGTGCGGGGGAAAGCTCTGCGTTCATTGCGGATCCTTGCGGTACTTTTGCCATCGAGCCGGGCCAATGATAAGGAAAATCAACACTCAGCTCAATTTTTGCGTATAAACCCTGCCAACTGTCTATTATAATAGACGCCATGAGCGTTGATGTCGGTACCCACTTGAAAGCCGTGCGACAGATGTACGGGCTGTCGCAGCGCGAACTGGCGAAACGCGCCGGCGTCACCAATGGCTTGATTTCTTTGATCGAGCAGAATCGCGTCAGTCCCTCGGTGAGTTCTTTGAAGAAGGTGCTCGACGGCATTCCGATGGCGCTCGCCGATTTTTTCACGCTGGATCTCGGCGGCCAACCGCAGGTGTTTTTCCCGCGACAGGAGCTCAGCGACATCGGGACCGCGAGCGTCGAACTGCGGCTTGTCGGCAGTCGCCTCGCCAAACGCACCATGTCGATCCTGCACGAGCGCTACGCGGCAAATGCTGACACCGGCGAGGAAATGCTCACTCACGCGGGCGAAGAGGGCGGCGTGATCGTCAAGGGAAAGATCGAACTCACCGTCGGCGGTGAGACGCGGATCTTGGGGCCCGGGGATGCCTATTACTTCAAGAGCACGTTGCCGCATCGCTTCCGTAATATCGGGCGCGAGGAATGCGAGATCGTGAGCGCCAGCTCGCCCCCAACCTTCTGAGTGCTTCAGGTAGCATAGCCGCAATGAGTACCGTCACCGTGGCCGCCAC
>CAYRAC010000131.1:0-5330 GCA_964422045.1 uncultured Steroidobacteraceae bacterium | reverse complement strand
TTCTGAGTGCTTCAGGTAGCATAGCCGCAATGAGTACCGTCACCGTGGCCGCCACCCAAATGGCATGCAGTTGGGATCGCGAGGCGAATATCGCGCGCGCCGATAAGCTGATTCGTGAAGCCGCGAGCCGCGGCGCACAGATAATCCTGATCCAAGAGTTGTTCGAGACGCCGTATTTCTGCAAAGATCATGCGTCGCGGCATTTGGAATTGGCCAAACCCCTGGAAGGCCATCCTGCGGTCGAGTATTTCGCCGGCGTGGCGCGCGAACTCGGCGTGGTGCTGCCCATCAGTCTGTTCGAGCGCGCCAACAACGCGTTTTACAATTCGGTGGTGATCATCGATGCCGACGGGTCGGTGCTCGGGAGCTACCGAAAGTCGCACATTCCCGAAGGTCCGGGGTATCACGAGAAGTTCTATTTCTCGCCCGGCGACAGCGGCTTCAAAGTGTTCGATACTCGTTATGCCAAGCTCGGCGTGGCGATTTGCTGGGACCAATGGTTTCCGGAAGCGGCGCGCTGCATGGCGCTCATGGGCGCCGACATGCTGCTCTATCCCACGGCGATCGGCTCGGAACCTCAGGATGCGAGCATCGACTCGAGCGGACATTGGCAGCGCACCATGCAAGGCCATGCCGCGGCCAACATCATGCCGTTGGTTGCATCGAATCGAATCGGCACCGAACAGGGTGAAAAATACACCATGACTTTCTACGGATCGTCATTCATCGCTTCGCACACCGGCGAGAAAGTCGCCGAGGCGGATCGCAGCAGCGAATCGGTCTTGACCGCCACGTTTGATTTGGACGAGGTACGTCGCTACCGGCAGTCCTGGGGGGTATTTCGCGACCGCCGGCCCGATTTGTATTACCCCCTGCTGTCGCTCGATGGTCGCGGCTGAAAGTCTTCCCGAGGATCTGGTATTCGTCGACTTGGAGACGACGGGCGGCAACTCGGCGATCGACCGAATCACCGAGGTCGGCATCATCCGCGTCCGGGACGGCGAACTGATCGACGAATGGAGTTCGCTGGTCAACCCGGAATGCTCGATTCCCGCCTACATCGAGGCCTTCACCGGGATCAGCAACGAGATGGTGGCCGCCGCGCCGCGGTTTGCCGCGATCGCTGCGCTCGTGCGGCAGAAACTGCACGGCGCGGTTTTCGTCGCGCATAACGCGCGCTTCGACTACTCGTTCCTGCGCAGCGAATTTCACAAGTCGGAAATCAGCTTTTCCGCGCCGCTGCTGTGTACCGTCAAACTGTCGCGGCGCCTGTTTCCCGGCTACGTGCGCCACAATCTCGACGCCGTGATGGAGCGCAACGGACTTACATGCAGCGCGCGGCATCGCGCCCTCGGCGATGCGCAGGTGCTGTGCGATTTCTGGTTCAAGCTGCGGCGCGAATTGCCCGTGGCTCGGCTCGCCGCGGCGGTCCACGCGCTGCTCGGTGCGCAAGCAGTGCCCGCGCACTTGGCGGGGTTCGTCGACGACTTACCGGAAGGTCCGGGCGCCTATCGATTGTTCGGCGACGACAATGTCTTGCTCTACGTCGGCAAGGGCCCCTCGCTGCGTGCGCGCGTCTGCAGTCATCTTGCCGCGGGCGATGCCCATCCCAAGGAGCGCCGCCTGGCCGATCAAGTGCGGCGCATCGATTGGCAGGCGAGTGCGGGTGAGCTCGGGGCGATGCTGCGCGAGGCGCAATGGATCAAGAACGAAAAGCCGCTCTACAACCGGCGCGCCAGGCACAACGCGCGCTCCTATACGTTGTGCGCGGGCAAAACCCAGCCGCTCGAGGCGCGGGCCATCGACGCGGTGGAGCGCGCCGATTTAAGCCACTGCTACGGGGTATTTCATACGGAAAAAGATGCACGCAAGGCGCTCAGCGACATCGCGCGTGCCCACCATTTGTGCCAGAAGGTTTTAGGTTTCGAAGTGGGTGCCGGCTCGTGCGTGGCCTTTCAGGTCGGAAAGTGCAAGGGCGCATGCGTCGCTAAGGAACCCATCGTTCTGCACAACATGCGCCTGCACATGGCGCTGGCAGCGTTGAAATTCAAGACCTGGCCGTTCCCCGGGCGGATCGCGCTGCGTGAGCGCGCGAGGTACGGCAGCGAACTGCACGTGATCGATCACTGGGCCTACCTTGGAACGGCACGCAGCGAGGAGGAAGTGGCGACTCTGGCGGCCGGCGCGGGGTGCGACGCCTTCGACGTCGACGTCTACAAGATTCTGGTGCGACACTTCGCGCGAAATCCAAGACTCGATTGGCTTGATCTGCGCCGCAGCGTTGCGGCCGATACCTTTGATTGCCGGGCGGCGTACAATGCTGCCGACGAACCATAATTCAGCCAAATTGGGGATCTCGCATGCATCCGCTCAATTCCGTCAAGGGCGCCATCGTCACGGGCGTCGTGCTCGCCATCATCATCGGCATTTGCCTGAGCGTATTTGCGGGTCCGGGGGCCGCGTTCCATCCGATACGCATCGACCGTTGGGTGCACATCGTGTCCGGGGTCACCTGGATCGGTCTGTTGTATTACTTCAATGTCGTGCAGACGCCCGGACTGGCCGCGGCCGCCGCCGATAAAGGCGGACCGGGCGGTGCCGGGATAGCCAAGTACATCGCGCCGCGGGCACTGCTCTGGTTTCGCTGGGCAGCGGTGGCCACGTGGCTGACGGGTGCGATCTACCTGATGGTGGGGTACGGCAACTGGAGCGGAATCGTGTGGGCTTTCGCGATGCAGCCGGGATTTCGCACCATCGGCCTGGGCGCTTGGCTCGGCACAGTGATGCTGTTCAATGTGTGGGTCTTCATCTGGCCGAACCAAAAGAAGATTCTCGGGCTGGTGCCTGCGAGCGACGATGAGAAGGCCGCAGCGCGCAAGATTGCGGGCCGCGCCTCGCGCATCAACTTCATCCTGTCGCTGCCCAGGCTCATGTGCATGGGTGGCCAGTCGCATGGCTTGCCTTTCTAGATGACGGCCGCGCTGCGACGAACCGCGCTGTAGAGCGCCCGCTCCGTGGGCGACAACGTGCGCTACTGGATCGCGACTGCGCCGGTAGGCGCCGCCTCGGTGCTCGCCGAGGAGCTCGCGCTATTCGGTGCTCTCGACATTCGCGAGCGCAGCCACGATGTGAAGTTCCAAGGCACGCTCGAGATCGGCTATCGTGCCTGCCTGTGGTCGCGGACCGCGACCCGCGTGCACTTAAGCTTGGGATCGATCGACGCCGGCAGCGCGAGCAACCTGTACGAGGCCGTCAAGCGCATCGATTGGCGGGAGCATTTGGCTCCCGGCGCGACGCTCGCCTGCGACTGCAGCGGCGGCAATGAGTCGATCCGGCACACGATCTACGGCTCGCAACTGCTCAAAGACGCGGTTTGCGACAACTTGCGCGCGTCGACCGGCGAGCGTCCCAACATCAAGCCTGAACGCCCCGATGTCCTGCTGCATCTGCACGTCGAAGGCGCGACCGCGCTGTTGTCGGTGGATTTCTCCGGCGAGAGTTTGCATCGGCGCGGATACCGTGCGGAGGGCGGCCGCGCGCCGCTCAAGGAGAACGTCGCCGCCGCGGTGCTGCTGCGGGCGGGCTGGCCCGGCATCGCGGCGCAGGGCGGCATACTCGTCGATCCCATGTGCGGTTCGGGCACCTTTCTCACCGAAGGCGCGCTGATCGCAGCGGATGCTGCGCCGGCATTCGACCGAGAATATTTCGGCTTCGCCGGCTGGCGCGGGCACGATCGTGAGCTGTGGGAGCAATTGCGTGCCGAGGCGCGCGCGCGCCGAGCTGCGCGCGCGCCGCGGCGCTGCATATTCGGGTCCGACGCGGATGCGGAGGCGGTGCGGACGTCGCTGGCGCACGGCGTGAACGCCGGCGTCGCCGAGTGGCTGCACGTAGAGAAACGCGCGCTGAGCGAGCTTACGCGGCCCCACGGCGACCCGGGCCTCATCGTGACCAATCCGCCCTATGGCGAGCGCATCGCTGCGGAATCCGGACTTGCCGCTCTATATGCCGAACTTGGCGCCACCTTGCGCGAAAGATTTCAGGGTTGGCAGGCCGCGATTCTTACGGGCAATCCGCCGCTCGCGCGCAATCTCAAGATCTATGCCAAGCGCACGCATCGGTTTTTCAACGGCAACATCGAATGCCGGTTGCTGCGGTTCGATTTGGACGAGGCCCACGAGCAGCGGCCGGCCGAGACGGTGCGCGCCGACTGGTCGAGTCGGCCGGGCGCGCAGATGTTCGCGAATAGACTGCGCAAGAATCTCAAGCACCTCGATGCGTGGTCGGAACGCGAACACATCGATTGCTTTCGCGTATACGACGCGGACATGCCGGAATACGCGTTTGCGATCGACCTCTACGGCCGGGGAGCGCGCCATGCCTACGTGCAGGAGTATGCTGCGCCGAAGACCGTCGATCGGCAAAGCGCAACGGAGCGCCGCCGCGAGGCGCTTGCAGTATTGCCCGAGGTCCTGGCGGTGCCGCTCTCGCACGTGCATTCCCGGGTGCGCAAGCCGCAGAAGGGCAGCGAGCAGTACGAGAAGCGCGACGCCGTCGCGGAGCGCCATGCCGTGCAGGAGGGCGGCCTCAAATTCTGGGTCAATTTCCGCGACTATCTCGACACCGGGCTGTTTCTGGACCACCGGATCGTGCGCGACATGCTGCGTCGCTGGGCGCAGGATGCGGACTTCCTGAATCTATTCTGCTACACCGGCAGCGCCACGGTATATGCCGCCGCCGGGGGAGCGCGCCGCAGCGCGAGCGTCGACTTGTCGAACACCTACCTGGAGTGGGCGCGACAGAATCTGCTGCTCAACGGATTCGATGCGGCGCGGCATGAACTATTCCGCGCGGATTGCCTGCAGTGGCTCGAGGAACGCGCGGCAAGCGGCCCGATGTTCGATTTGATCTTCGTCGACCCGCCGACGTTCTCCAACTCCAAACGCATGGAGGGCGCCCTCGACGTGCAGCGCGATCACGTCGGGATGATCCGGCGCTCGATGCAGCTGCTGCGGCCGACGGGCCGGTTGGTATTCTCGACCAACTACACCCGTTTCAAGCTCGATTCGCAGGCGCTCGCCGACCTCAATGTCGAGGATATCAGCGCCCAAACCATTCCTAAGGATTTCGAGCGGCATGCGCGCATTCATCGCTGCTTCGTGATTCGGTACCACTCCGAGCAAGGCTTGCGCTAGGCTTGCGCAATGCTACTGCGCACCTCCTCGAACCTGGCTCTGTCAGCGATGATTTGCGCATGCCTGGCGCTTCCCGTGCTCGCCGCGGAGCCGGATACCATCAACCCTGCGCCGACTGCGCAAGATTGGCAGCGCCTG
>CAYRAC010000130.1:0-8645 GCA_964422045.1 uncultured Steroidobacteraceae bacterium | reverse complement strand
GGCGCTCACTGCGTGCACGAGCTGTGGATGCGTGGCGAAATGTCCATTAACATCGAACGAGCGCTGGAAAAGCTTTGGGCACGCGCCGCGGCGTCCGTACCCGAGTGGCTTCCGATGCGCTATATCGAGTGGCTCCCCATCGCGTACGACATCGCGCTCGGGTTTCGCTCCAATGAAACGGGCCGATCGAATATTTACTTGGTACTGCTCGACTATCAGGACCGTGATGGGGCATATGGCGTGTACGTCGGTATGAGCAAGTACAGTCCCGCGCAGCGCTTCGACCAGCACAAGGCGGGGATTCGCGCGGCCGGCAGCGTTTTGAAGCGCGGTATCGAAGTGCTCACGGGTCCGACTCTGCATTTGCAATACATCAAGCGATCCGCGGCGGCGCGAATCGAAGCGGAGCTCGCACTAGCGCTGGCTGCGGCCGGCCTTCGGGTCATGGGGGGACATTGATTCTCATCGGCATGTTCGATTCGCCCTTCGTGCGTCGCGTCGCCGTCAGCATGAATCTGCTCGGTATGGTGTTCGAACATCGCGATTGGTCGGTCGGTAAGGACTTCGAACTGATCCGCCAATTCAACCCTCTCGGCCGCGTGCCCACCTTGGTGCGGCCTGACGGCGAGGCACTGATTGAATCGGCCGCGATACTGGATTTTTTGGATGAGTGTGCCGGACCCGGACGCGCACTGATACCCGCCATGGGCAAGGATCGGCGCGATGTGCTGCGGATCTTGGCGGTCGCCACCGGCGGCGCCGACAAGGGTGTGACGCAAATTTACGAGACCGCGTTTCGCCCGCCCGAAAAGCGCTACCGCCCGTGGATGGAACGCTGCAACACGCAGATGCACGCGGCGCTGGCTGAGCTCAACCGCATGTGCCAGGCCCGGACCGGGGACTGGTTGATCGGTAATCGAATGACTCAGGCGGATGTGACTGCAACCTGCGTGTACACGTTCTTGGTGGATGCGCTGGCAATCAACCGCGCTGACGTTGCCTATCCGGGGCTCGCCGCAATCGCCGCTCGCTGCGAGGCATTGCCGGAATTTCGTTCTGTCAAGGCCGAATGGTTCGCGCCCGGCCAGAAGGGCTGAATAGCACCGCCGGAAACTCCGACCGCGGCAGGCTCAGGCCCGCTCCAATGGCTTCGGCTTCATTTGCTAGAGCACCGCATCCACCTGGTCCGCTGCGCCGAGAACTACCGGGGTGCGTTGATGAATTGCGGTCGGTTGAATCTCGAGTATCCGTTGCCCGGGGGCCGCGACGGCACGGCCGCCGGCCTGTTCGACGATCATGGCCATCGGATTGGCTTCGTACATGAGCCGCAGCTTGCCTTGCGGTGATTTGGCCGTCGGCGGATAGAGAAACACGCCGCCCTTGAGCAAGATTCGATGCACGTCGGCGACCATCGCGCCCGCGTAGCGGCTCGAGTAACCGTTGCTCTGCGCCCAATCGAGGTAGCGCACATAGCCTTCGGGGAAGCTCTGGCGATTGCCCTCGTTGACCGAATAGGTCTTATTGGCTGCGGGAATCCGTAGATTCTGTTCGACCCGCATGAAGGCCCCGATGCTCGGATCGAGCACGAACAGGTCCACGCCCTTTCCCAAGGTGAGGACGAACACCGTGGACGAGCCGTACAAAACGTAGCCCGCCGCGACTTGCCGCATGCCCGGCTGCAGCAGCGAGTGGGCGGCGCGCTGCGCGCCGTCATGCGACAAAATACTGAAGATCGTGCCGACGGCGCCGCAGATGTCGAGATTCGAAGAACCGTCGAGGGGATCGAACAGAACGCAGTAGCGCGGCGTTCCTTGGCTGTCCTCGCGCAAAATCACCGGTTCTTCGTTCTCTTCCGACGCGACGATGGCGACGCCCTCGCGGCCTCCCAAGGTGCGCAACAGCACTTCATTGGCGAGCACATCGAGCTTTTGCTGGACTTCGCCCTGGACGTTTTCGCTGCCGACGCTGCCGAGAACGTTCTCCAGACGCGCGCGGCGCACTTTGTCGGCGATGATCTTCGCGGAAATCGACAGTGCGGACAGGATCCATGAAAACGTGCTGCCCGCCTGCGGATAGTGGACCTGCTGCTCGAGGATGTGCGCTTGCAGCGTCATGATGCGCAAGTCGTCGCGAGTGGATTTGGCTGCGGGGCCGCCTGCGGTGTTCACAGCCGAAGAATGCCATACAATACCGCAATGATCACCGTGCACCACCTGAACAACTCGCGGTCGCAACGGGTGTTGTGGCTGCTCGAGGAGTTGGGCGTCGCTTATGAGGTGAAGCGTTACGAGCGGGATTCTAAGACCATGCTCGCCCCGCCGGCGCTGCTCGCGATACACCCCTTGGGCAAGTCTCCGGTCATCGTGGACGGCGGCGTGACGGTGGCCGAGTCGGGTGCGATCATCGAATATCTCCTGGATCACTACGGCGGCGGACGCTTGATACCGCCCGTGGGCACCCCGGAACGGCTGCGATATACCTACTGGCTGCACTATGCGGAAGGGTCGGCCATGCCGCCGCTATTGCTGAAATTGGTGTTCGATCGCGTGGCGAACGGCCCGGCGCCATGGCCGATCAGCAGTGTCGCGCGGCGCATTGCCGCAACGGTGCAAAGCGCCTTCATCGGCCCGCAGCTGAAGCGTCATTTGGACTATATGGAGTCGCAGCTCGCGCTCCATAGCTGGTTCGCCGGCGAGGAGTTCACGGCGGCGGACGTGCAAATGAGCTTCCCGGTCGAGGCCGCGGCGTCGCGCGCCGGATTGGACGCGAGCCGCCCGCGGCTGATGGCCTTTCTCGAGCGCATTCACGCGCGCCCTGCCTACAAGCGCGCGCTGGAGCGCGGCGGTCCCTACGCTTTCTAACGGCACGCCGCGGCAACATCTGAGGATGGTTGAATCGAATTCTGATAGCAGTAAAGAGGGGAGTACACATGCTTAAATCGCTGCACCAAGCGGCCTTGTCGCTGATTTTGTTGGCCGCCCTGGCGGGGTGTAATCAGTCGCCGCCGGCATCGGTCGCGCCGAAGGGGCCGTCTCTCGCGAGTCAGGCGTGGAACAAGCTCACCGCCGGCTTCATCGAAAGCTATCTCGCGGCTCAGCCGTTTTTCGCGGCGCAGGCAGGCCGCCACGAGTTCGACGGTCAGCTGCCCGATCTCAGCGAACACGGCATTCGACGCGAAATCGCACGCTTGCACGATCAGCGCGACCAGATCGCCGCGGTCGATCCCAAGACCTTGGAACCGCGCGAACGCTTCGATCGCGACTACTTGCTGGCGGTGGTGGACCGGGACTTGTTCTGGATGGAAAAAGCGAAATTCCCGTTCAGCAATCCGAGCTGGTACATCGACAAAATCGATCCGGATATGTATCTGAACCGCAACTATGCGCCGCTCACCGTGCGCATGAAGGCCTACATCAAGTATGCGCGCGGCATTCCGAAAATGGTGAATGACATCAAAGCGAATCTGCAATCGCCGCTGCCGAAAACCTACCTGGAACTCGGCATCGCACAGTACGGCGGGCTGTCGGACTTTTATTCGAAGAACGTGGCGCCGACCTTCGCCTCGGTGACCGACCCGGATCTGCAGAAGCAGCTGAGCGATGCGGACACCGCTGCGGCGCAGGCCATGGATGGACTCAAGCAGGCGTTGGTCGAGTCTCTCAAGAAGGCGAACGACAAATACGCGCTGGGCCCGGACCTGTATGCAGAAATGGTCAAGCAGACCGAGAGCGTCGAAGTGCCCGTCGCTGAGATCGAAGCCGCCGGCAAGGCCGATCTCGACCGCAATACGGCAGCGCTCAAAGCGGAGTGCGACACGTTTGCGCCGAAGGTCGCTCTGATGCAATGCATAGCGAAAGTGGCGGCTCACAAACCGAAAGACGGCGCGGTCGAGGCGGCGCGCGCGCAACTGGTCATGCTGAAGGACTTCATCGTCAAGCACAACGTGGTCTCGATACCGAGCACCGATGAAGCCATGGTCGCCGAAGCGCCGCCCTACAATCGCTCCAATGCCGCGTTCATCCAGGTTCCCGGGCCCTACGACCGCGGAGTGGTCTCGGTGTTCAACATCGCGCCGCCGGATCCGAAGTGGAGCAAAGCCGAACAAGCGGCATACGTGCCGAGCGAAGCAAATCTGCTGTTCACCTCCGTGCATGAAGTGTGGCCTGGGCATTTCCTGCAGTTTTTGCATTCGAACTCCAATCCTTCCAAGCTCGAAGGCCTCTGGATCGGGTATGCGTACGCGGAAGGTTGGGCGCATTACTGTGAAGAAATGATGCATGAGGAAGGCTTGGGGAAAGACGATCCGGAAAAGCACATCGGGCAGCTCACCGATGCGCTGCTGCGCGACGTGCGCCTATTGTCCTCGATCGGACTGCACACGCACGGCATGACGGTGGCGCAATCCGAGAAAATGTTTAGAGAGCAGGCTTTCCAAGATCCGGGCAACGCGCGCCAGCAGGCGGCACGCGGTACCTACGATCCGGCGTACCTCAATTACACTCTCGGCAAACTCATGATCAGAAAGCTCCGGACCGACTGGATCGCCAAACATGCAGGCGCCAACGCCGGCGCGGCGCCCGCGGACGAGCACGCGCTGTGGCATGATTTCCACGACCAGTTTCTCTCCTACGGCGGTCCGCCGATTCCGCTGTTGCGCAAGGAAATGCTGGGGGAGTCAGGCGCCGTTCTATAGGACGTTCGCCGATGAGAGACCCCGAGAAATCGCGTGAAAATCGGAAGGAACGACGCCTGCCCCTGCGGTAGCGGAAAAAAATACAAGCACTGTTGCGGGCAAGTTCTCACGAAATCCGCAGTGCCGGCGCAGAGCGAGGTGAATCAGTTGTTGGCGTGGATGCGCGCCGGCCGCTACGCAGAGGTGGAAGCTAGCGCGCGAACTCTGAGCGCGCGATTCCCGGACGCGGGGATGGTGTGGAAGCTGTTGGCTTTGTCGCTGACGAAGCAGGGCAAAGGGGCCCTCGAGGCTCTGCAAAAGGCCGCGCAGCTCTTGCCACGCGACGCCGGGGTCCAGTTTCATTTGGGCAGTGCGCTGCAACTGCGTGGACAGCCGCAAGCCGCGGTCGAGAGCTATCGCCGCGCGCTGGCTATCGACCCGGGAATTTCACAGGCACACGCGAATTTAGGACTCGCGCTACAAGACTTGGGACAGCCCGAGGAGGCATTGGCGAGTTATCGACGCTCGCTCGAGCTCGCGCCCGATGCGGCGGCCGCGCACACCAATCTCGGAAACGCGTTGCGGGATCTGGGTCGATTTGACGAGGCCATCAAGAGCCAAAGACGCGCGCTCGACCTTCAGCCCAACCTCGCCGAGGCACGAATCAATTTAGGCAACGTGTTGCAAGACGTGGGGCAGCTCAACGAGGCAACCGCGAGCTACCGCCACGCGCTCGAGCTGCAACCCGGTCTCGCGGCCGCGCACAACGGCTTAGGAAGCGCGCTACGGCGTCTCGGCAGAATCGAGGATGCCGAAGCGAGCTTTCGTCAGGCCGTATTGCTCAATCCGCGCTACGCCGAGGGCCACACCAATCTCGGTATCGTCTTGCGGCTGCAAGGCCGCACCGAGGAAGCCGAGAAATGTGTCCGCACGGCGCTCGAAATCAATCCCAGCTGCGCTGCGGCGATCCAGTTCTCGGGGGAGCTCTCGGCCGACCGGGGAAATTTTGTTGAAGCGGAACAGCGATTCAGACGCGCCATCGAGGTCACTCCGTCGTCGATCGAGGCATGGGCCGCCATCCCGGGGCTGCGCACAATGACATCGGCCGATGCGCAGTGGTTGGCGGGTGCCGAGCGCATGGCGGCGCGCTCCGTGCCGCAGCGCCAGGAGATTGCTCTGCGCTACGCCATGGGCAAATACTTCGATGACGTGCGCGATTTCACCCAGGCGTTCGCCAACTACCGGCGCGCCAACGAAGTGACGCAGCTGTGCACGCCCAAATATGAACCCCGGCAGATGGCGCAGACCGTGAGCCGCACGATCGATCGATACGGCTCGGCTTGGATGAGCCCGCGCGGCGACTCCATGGCCGCGTCGCGACCGGTATTCATCGTCGGTATGCCGCGCTCCGGCACATCGCTTGCCGAGCAGATGCTCGCCTCGCATCCTGCGGTTTTCGGCGCGGGGGAATTGCCGTTCTGGAACCATGCGTCGGCGATCTTCGAATCATCCCGCGATCGCTCGCTCGGAAATCTGGGCTGGGACTATCTGCAGCTGTTGCAAACGCGTTCGGCCGCGGCCGCACACGTGGTCGACAAGATGCCGTCGAATTTTCTGCATCTGGGACTCATTCACGCCGCGTTGCCCAACGCCCGTATCATTCACATGCAGCGCAATCCAATCGACACCTGTTTGTCCATTTATTTTCAAGATTTCGATGTTGCGCATTCTTACGCCACCGATCTCGACAATTTGGCGGACTACTACCAACAGTATCTGCGCCTCATGTCTCATTGGCGAGGAGTGCTGCCCAAGCACGCCTTGCTCGAAGTGCCTTACGAGGCCCTGGTAAGGGATCCCGATACCTGGAGCCGAAGAATGCTGACCTTCGTCGGTTTACCGTGGGATCAACGAGTGCTCGAATCGGAGCGCAACAGCCGTGCGGTCCAGACGCGCAGCCGCTGGCAAGTGCGGCAAAAGATTAACAGCGCCTCCGTCGAGCGTTGGCGCAATTACCAGGAATTCATTGGTCCGCTTAAGAGGCTTTAGACAGCGCGACGAGCAGGTCAGTGTCGGCCCAGCCGCCGAGCAGGCCGGCGGCTCGCAGCGGAACCTCCTTGGCCGGGAGCCAGGCGGTCAAGACCTCGCACAGCTCGGCGAACGTCTTGCCGCTGCGCGCCGCGTCGAGCGCCGCCGCTTCATCGGCGCTCATGGAACGAAAGAGATTCTGGAAATTCTGTCTCCACAACAGCCAAGGCGTGGGCTCTGCGCACTTGGGATCGGGCGGCCTCTCATCGCGATTCATCGCGCGCCACACCGGTACCGTGTTCCAGCACAATTGCAAGCGCTTGAGCGAGGGATGAAACTGCAATTGCAGGGTGCTCCACGCCGCCGGCTCGAGGGCGGCGAGTTCCGCTCGCGTCACGCACGCGGCGTCTGCGGCGTCGAACACTTCAGCCAGAGTCCATTCGAGCAACGCGAGCTCCGCAAAGATGGGTTGCTCGGAGAAAGGCGGGCGTTCTGCGACGAATTGCGCGAGTTCGGCGCCGTACCAGCGAATCGAGCGGTGTACCGATGGGTGCGCGGCGATAAATTCCCGGCCGAGCGCGCCAAAATCCTCATCGCCGAGGACCGCGCGCAGCACGGGATAGGTCTCGCCGAGCGCATCGATCAGTCGCGCAACGTATGCGTTGCCATAGATCGCCAATCGCTGCGCTGCCGGTAGCGGCGGCGCATCCACGACAGCACCGGTGATCGCACTGCTGTCCCCCAGCAGGTACTGCTGCAGATCGTGTTGTAACTGACGCAGCGATGCCATCACGCCGCCTGTCGCATGCCGCGCTCGGCGACGTCGCGGGCAATTTGCAGCTCCGCCACCAGCTCGTGCAACGCCGGAATATTGTCGTCGCGTTCGATCATCGTCGGGACCGCGCCGAATCTTGCGACTGCGGCGCGGTACAAATTCCAGACCGGTTCGACGATAGGATGGTCATGCGTGTCGATCAAATGGCCGCCGAGATCGCTGTGACCGGCGAGATGAAATTGACGCACTCGCTCCTGCGGCATGGCCTGCAGGTAGCAGAGCGGATCGAAACCATGATTGATGCTGCTGACGTAGATGTTATTGATGTCGAGCAAGATGGCGCAGTCCGCGCGCTGCGCCACCTCGCGAAAGAATTCCCATTCACTCATCTCGGATGCGTGAAAGGTGAGATAGCTCGATACATTCTCGAGCAGAATCTGCCTGCCCAAGGCATCTTGGACCTGACCGACGCGCGCCACCACGGAAGCCAGCGCTTCCTCGGTGTACGGCAGCGGCAACAGGTCGTGCAAATTGCGTCCGTCGACCCCGGTCCAACACAGGTGATCGGAGATCCAATGCGGCTCGATACGCGACGCCAGCGCCCGCACATCGGCTAAATAGTCGAAGTCGATCGGATCGGTGCCGCCGATGGATAGCGACACACCGTGCATCACCAGCGGAAAGCGTTCGCGCATGCGCTCCAGGTAGCGCAGCGGTTTGCCGCCGGGCACCAGATAATTCTCGGTGATCACTTCGAGCCAATCAATCGGGTGAGGCTCGTTGAGCACGGACTCATAGTGCGGAGGTCTGAGGCCGAGACCGAAGCCGGCGAGTTTCATAATTTACCGTGGAGGCCCAAGGGTGGGGCCGAGCGCGCGAGCGCGCCCGACCCCGCCCGTTTCCTAAGACGGTTGCGTCTTACTTCGAAGCAGCCTTGGCTTTGTCGCACGCCGCCTTGCTCATGGACGTCCAGCCCTGACCCTTGCAGCTGTTCATGCCCTTGCAGCTGTTCTTCGCGGACTTGCACTCGGACATACCCTTGCAGGCGTTCTGGCCGGTACAGTGAACAGTCGCTTCGTCCGCCGCGAACGAGGTGGTCGGCACAACGGAAGTGAACAACATCGCGGCCGCAGCAGCCATCGCCGCGCTCGACACTTTAGTGATCTGCAT
>CAYRAC010000129.1:352-8659 GCA_964422045.1 uncultured Steroidobacteraceae bacterium | reverse complement strand
CCATGCGGCAGGAATCGGGTACCAGCGCCGCCGGATATCCCGGCGATTCGGCAAGCCCGCCGTGGATCGAATTGATATTGAGCGTCGAATGACGCGCACCCGGCGGCACCACGGGCATCACCGTGCGCCGGGCGGCGAGTTTCGGATACAGCTCGCGCTCGAAACGCTCGACGACGGCGTGCATGTGGCGTACCGCGCAGTCGCCGAGAAACGGCATCGAGCCATGCGCCATGCGCCCGTGCGTTTCAATTTCCGCCCACCACACGCCGCGGTGCCCGATGCATACGCGATCGACGTTCAGCGGCTCCGGGATGATCACGTGATCGACGCGCGGCGGTGAAAACCAGCCTCGCTCCGCCAAGAAATGCACGCCGCCGTATCCGCCCGACTCCTCGTCGACGGTGCCGGAGATCTCGAGCGTTCCCGGCAACTTCGCATCGCCGTCGATCAGCGCCTCGAGCGCTATGATCGAGGCGGCGAGACCGCCCTTCATATCGCAGGAGCCGCGCCCGTACACCCGGCCGTTCTGCACCACGCCGGCGAACGGGTCAACCGTCCATCCGGCGCCTTGCTGCACGACGTCGATGTGACTATTGAAGTGTACGCAAGGTCCGGGCGCCGCACCCGGCCGGCGCGCGATGACGTTGAGGCGCGGGTAAGCGTCGCAATCACCGGGCGTGCCGGCGGCGCGCACATACTCGACGTCGAAGCCGCGGGCGCGCATGCGATCGCCGATGAATTGCGCGCAGGGGCGATACGCCTCGCCGGGCGGATTGACGCTCGGAAATCGAATCAAATCGCACGTCAACTCGATGAGATCGTCGCGCCGATTCTCGATCGTCTTGAATATGCCATCCACGGGATCGTTGCGCATGGGGATCTCTTGAAGTCTAAGCCGGATGCTGCCTGCGGGTGAACATGGCGCGCGCCTGCGCCTGCTCTGCGAGTTGCGGCAGGCCCAATTCGACATACACGGCAGCGAGCCCGGTATTGACGGGTACGCCGCGGGGATCGGCCAGGCGCCGCAACTCCAGCATTTGTTGAGCGGCGCTGAAACGTCCGTCTTTGACGGCCGCGTGCAACAAGATCTGTTCGAACAGATCCCGTTGCGCATGACTGCCGCCGATCTCGGCCATGCGCGGCACGCTCACGACCAAGTAAGCCCAAGCTTTGTCGTAGTTGCCGCGCGCGTGGGCATACAGTCCCTCGCAAGCGGGCAGCGCCACTTCACGCCATGCCGGGCGCGCGAACGCCGGCGCAGTTTCCGCCCTGCGGCGCACCGCCGCCAACAAGCTGTCGGCCTCCGGCCGCGCGGCGCGCGCCAATCCATACAGGTACTGCAGCGTGAGAAACGGCAGCGTCGTATCTTGCGCGCGCGCGACCAGATAGCCGCCGAGCTCCCGCCAGCGCGGCCCGACATCGATACCGGCGATCTCGAATCTTGCCAGCAGCGAGATTGCGCCGATCTGATCTTGCGAGTAATCCTTGGCGACGCCCCAGCAGTGACGATCGTAGAGCTCCAATACGCGCCGGTAGCGTCCCTGACTCAGGTAGAACAGGGCCAGGTGCCACCACAGGTGCGTCACCATGAACGAATTCAAGTTGCTCCACGTATCGGCCATTTGTTCGAGAAACTCGGCGCCCTCATCGATCAGTCCGCGCGTCAGCGACACATGCGCCAGCGCATGTTGTGCCCACGGTTCCTTGCGCCGCATGTCGAGCGCCGTTCGCGCTGCCGCTTCCGCCTCGTTCAATAAATGACACTGCTCATAGCCAAACGCCGCCATGCCGTGGACATACGCAACATCGGGCGCGGCGCGCAGCGCCCGCAGCGCGACGCGCAGCATCGCGGCCGGGTTGCCGCGATTGAATTCCAAGTACTGATGGATCTTGAGCATGACGAGATCGCGCGGGAATTCATCTGCAATGCGCTCGCACAGCCGCAAGGTCTGCAGCAGATCGTCGTCCACCCAGGCGCGCAACATCGCCGTGTTGAGCTGCTCGCGAAGCGTTGCATCGGCCGCGGTGCGTTCGGCCGCCGCCAGATATTTTGCCGCGTTCGCGGCCCCCGCCGGCGCTTCGAGCAACATCCACAAGAGGCCTGAATACACATTGGCCATGCACGAGGCCGGCTCCTCGTCCGCCGCAATCAGCACACGCTCCGCGCGGGTCTCGTACGCCAGCAAGCCTTCGATGAAATCGTCGATGGCGCGCGCAGTCGTCGCGCTTTGCGCGCCAAGCGGATTGCCCAGGTAATCGCGCTGCATCGAGCGATCATCGCATCCGCTGTAGAAATTACATAGCGAAATTACCGTCTGATATTTTCCGGCACGCAATACAGGTAGACTCGACGCTCTTCAAATCGAAGGAAAATAACGTGGCGCGTAATCTTGTGTTTGCGCTCGGCGCACTCGGGCTTTGGTGCGCAGCGGCGACGGCATCAACGGATTCCTCGCCGCTTCCCGCACCGGTGTACACGGTGACCGGCACATGGTCGTTGGGCGGCGCCGGCGGTTGGGACTACCTGGCGCTCGAAGCGAGCGGCGCGCGTTTGTTCGTCAGCCGCGCAGATCGGGTCGATGTGGTCGAGACCGTCAGCGGGAAAATCACCGGGACGATCGCCAATACGGCCGGAGTTCACGGCATTGCGTTTGCGCCCGCCCTGATGCGCGGCTACGCCAGCGATGGCCGCAGCGATTCCATATCCGTGTTTGAACTCGGCTCGCTGCGGCTGATTCAAGAGGTGCCCGTTTCCGGCAAAAAGCCGGACGCCATCTTGTACGAGCCGCGCCAGAACCGCATCATCACCGCCAATGGCGATTCGTCGAATCTCTCGGTTGTCGATGCCGGCACGCTGCAGGTGATTGCCACAGTGCCGCTTCCGGGGCCGCCTGAATTCATGACGACCGATGACGCGGGCACCGTGTTCGTCAACATCGAGACGGACCCCGGCAAACTCGTCGCCGTCGACGCCAAATCAATGACGGTCAAAGCCACCTGGCCGCTCGCGGGCTGTGCAAATCCCACAGGCCAGGCGCTCGATGTGGCGCATCATCGAGTGTTCTCCGTGTGTGCGAACCAAATCATGGCGGTCACGGACTCCACATCGGGCAAAGCCGTGGCGCGCGTCGTGATCGGCAGCGGCCCCGACGCTGCCGCGTTCGATCCAGATTTGAGTATGGTGTTCAGTTCGAACGGCATGGACGGTACGCTGACCGTGATCCATCAGGAAACGCCCGACGAATATCGGGTGGTCGCCACGGTCACGACTCAAGTAAGCGCGCGCACCATGGTGCTGGATCCCGCCACCCATAAGATCTACCTCGCCGCCGCGAAACTCGCGGCCACGCCGCCCGCGACCGATGCGCAGCCTCACCCGCGGCCCGCCATTGTTCCCGACAGCTTTTCCATCCTGACGGTGCAACCGAAGTGAACGCAGCCCGCGCTCCGCGCGCGGTCTTTGGCTACGCCGCGCCCTTGCGAAACACCACAACGAATCGATCCGTCTTGCCGACCGCCGGACCTTTGTAGGTGATGAGGTCGCGCGCATCGTCCGGCCGCCTCAATAGATCGCTTGTCGCGACCACCTTGAAGCCATGAGACTCGAAGTCCTTGATCGCGAACTGCTCGTCGATCCGATGCAGGCTGCCCGCGACGCTATTGCCGCTCCCCGGCTTCGCTGAATGATCCACCAATAGCAGTACCCCGCCCGGTTTTAGCGCGCGCGCCAACTGATTGAGCACGCCGCCGACGTCGACCTTCGGCCACACGCCCTCCGGATCCACCCAGTACAAATCGTGATACACCTTGACCAGCAATATCGCATCAAGGCTCCCGGGCTTGAGATTCATCTGGTCGAGGTCGAGCGTCTGATGCTCGACGTTGCCCAGCCGATTGCCCTGCAGGCGCGCCGGCAGATTGTCGCTCCACTTGTCGAACGCCGTATTGTTGATCAGGAACACCTTACCGGTCGGACCCACGACGTAACTTGCAAGCTCGCTGTAGTAACCGTCCCCGGCCAGCACGTCGGCGACCCTCATTCCGGGCTTGATGCCGGACAGCCGCAAAATATCGGCCGGATGATCCAATTGATCGCGTTTGATATCCGCGGCACTGCGTCCCGCGTGCGCAACGGCGGCGTCGTAGGCATCGGCGGCGTTCGCCTCGAGCCCGCTCGACAGGCATGCCGTGAATAACAAGGTCGCCGCTAGCCGAACTGCCGGTGTCGTGCGGATCATTTGCATTCTCCTGTAACGCGAGGTTCATCGTTCTTGATCATCAGCAACGCCAGCAGGCTCACGGCCCCGGCCGACGACAGATAATATCCCACGTAGGCAAGCCCGTAGCGCTCCGCCAGCGAAGTCGCGATCGACGGTGCCAGCGATGCACCGAGTATTCCCGCGAAATTGAAGGCGAGCGAGGTGCCGGTGTAGCGCACGGCCGTTGGGAACAGCGTCGCGAGCGCGCTCCCGAGGGGCCCGTAGGTAAGGCCGCTCAACGCAAAACCCAGCACCAGAAAGCTCAATACGCTCGCCGTATTGTGCGCCGAGAACAACGGTTGGAACGCGAAACCGAAGATGATGATCAGAACCGTGGCGATCATCAGCATCCGCCGGCCGCTGACGCCATCGGCGATGATTCCGGCGAGCGGGATCGTCAAGCCGAAAAACAACACGCCGATCATTTGCAAAATGAGGAATTGCTGTCGCGCAAAACCAAGCGAGTGCGTGGCCCATCCCAGGGCGAATACCGTCATGAGATAGAAAACCACGAAGGTGCAGGTCGAGCCGAGCGTTCCGAGCAGCAAGCGCAGCGGATGGCGGGCGATGACCACCAGAAACGGCACCCGGACGCGTTCACCTTGGGCCAGGCTGAGTTTGAATGCCGGCGTCTCCACCAGCTGCAAACGGATGTACAGCCCGACCAACACCAGCACCGCACTCGCCAAAAACGGTACCCGCCAACCCCAGCTGAATAACTGCGCCTCGCTCAAGCGGTTGCTGATGAGCAGGAACACACCGGTAGAACACAAAAATCCCAGGGGCGCGCCGAGTTGCGGAAACATCCCGTACCAGCCGTGCTTGCCCGGCGGCGCGTTTTCGGTCGCGAGCAGCACCGCGCCGCCCCATTCGCCGCCCAATCCCAAACCCTGCCCCAACCGGCAAAGCGCCAGCAGCAGCGCCGCCGACACGCCGATGGTTGCGTAGGTCGGCAACAAGCCGATTGCAACCGTCGACACGCCCATCGTGAGCAACGCTGTGACCAGTGTCGCCTTGCGCCCAATTCGATCGCCGAAATGTCCGAACAACGCCGACCCGACCGGCCGCGCGAAAAAAGCCAGCGCAAACGTCGCGAACGACTGCAGCATGGCGGTATTCGGATCGCTCTTCGGAAAAAACAGCTTGGGGAACACCAACACCGAGGCGGTCGCGTAAATGTAAAAGTCGAAAAACTCGATGGTCGTGCCGATCAAGCTCGCAAACAGGATGCGGCGCGTTTGCCGCGCGTCGGGACGCGTTGTCGGATCGGGCAAGGAAGGACTCCGAAGAATCAGGCGCTGGTTTTTTACCGTACTATAGCGCCACCGCGCCTTGCCGCGCGATTTGCAACTGCGTCCGGTTCAGCGTCCGCGTGGGCGCCCCGGAATCGAAGGACTGGGTCGCCCGCTCGGCGCCGGCCGATAGCGGGGTGGCGCATGGCCGCCGCGCCGCTCCCCGCCCCTCCCCGGGCCGACGCGGTAGCCGCCGCCCCAGCCACCGTAGTCGTAACCCCATGGCTCGTAGTAGCCGGCGTCGTAGCCGACGCCGACCGAGCCGTCGACGCCCACGCCGGTTACTGCGCACGCATGCAGCAGCGTGAGTGCCAGTACTGCGAGCCCGCCCGTCAACCAGCGATGGCGTGCGCGCGTCATTTCGGCTCCACCTTGCTGTCGCGCGTCGTCCATTCCAGCAACCCGAACGGTGCTCCGGCCGGATCGGCGAGCACCGCGATCTGGCCTCCGTGCCGGTCAGGATGCGGCTCAACCAGAATCCGACCCCCGAGCGCCACGGCCTTGGCGACGCTGTCGGCGGTGTTGTCGACTCTGACGAAATTGAGCCAATGCGCGTGCCGGCGCGCGGCGCCGGCCGGGAAAGAATTCACGCTGCCGCGGGCGAAGCCATCGCTCGACAAAATCAGATGCTCCGAGTCGTCGTCGCTTGCGAGGTCGAAGACGTCGTAGGCAAACAAGGTTTGATAGAAGGCCGCTTCAGCCGCGGCATCCTGCGACAGCAACGAACTCCAGATCCATTCTCCGGGCGCGGCAAGAAAATCCGCTGCATCGCCGCTCTGCGAGGCGAGAATGGCGAACACCGCTCCCTCCGGATCCGCGAGCACGGCTTGCCGTCCGCGCAGCGGGTAGTCCCGAGTATCGGACACGATCTTGGCGCCCTGCCCCACGGCCGCGCGCTTCGCGGCGTCGACATCGCTGACCGCTATGAATGTCAACCACGCCGACTGTTTGTGTTCGCCGGCCGCGACCGATTTTTGAAACAGGCCGCCGACCGGCCGGCCGTCGACGGCCGCCACGGCATACTCGGATGCGCCGCTATGCACGGTCTGAAACGTCCAACCGAACAAGCTGGCATAGAAGTGCTCGGCGGCAGCGAGATCGGGCGTCACCAGCTCCGCCCAAACGACTTTGCCGGGGTGATGTTCGCTACTCGCGGGTGAATTGAGCGGCGGTAGTTCGAAAGGTGCGGCGTGCGCATTTGCCAGGCCGATCACGGTCAGCAGCAGCACCCCTGCAGCAAGCCTGCTATACATACCGAGTTCCTTGGCCGCTCATTTGTAGGCATAGTGCAGGCCCCGGCCGCAAATCGCCATGGGCCGGGGTTCGCAGTTGATGTCGGATAAAACCTACCTCGGGAGATCCGGTGCATATAAAGTCGAGCCTGTTTCGGGTGCCGGAAGGAGCCCGAGTCGACCTGCGCGAGTGGCCGACGCGGGCCGCGCCCGCGTACGCCAGCAACTCGGATTACGCAGATCTGCTGCGCAAACACGTCGCCGGTCTCAGCGAACAGCAGCAGCTGCTGTACGCCTCGAACCGCTACGCGGTGCTCCTGATCTTTCAGGCCATGGACGCGGCCGGCAAGGACGGGGCGATTCAACATGTCATGTCCGGCGTGAACCCGCAGGGATGCCAAGTGTTCAGCTTCAAGCATCCGAGCGCAGTCGAGCTGCAACACGACTTTCTTTGGCGCACCACGCGCGACCTGCCGGAACGCGGGCGCATCGGTATTTTCAACCGTTCCTACTACGAAGAGGTCTTGATCGCCAAGGTGCATCCCGAGATCCTGCGCGGCGAGGGACTCGCAAGCACCAATGAAAAGACGATCTGGGATCAGCGCTATCGTTCGATCGTCGACTTGGAGAGACATCTACAGCGCAACGGCACGCGGATCATAAAATTCTTCCTGCATCTGTCGAAAGACGAACAGCGCAAGCGATTCATCGATCGCATCGACAAGCAGGACAAGAATTGGAAATTCAGTCTCGCCGATATCGAGGAGCGCAAGTACTGGAAGGACTACATGCGCGCCTACGAACAGTGCCTCGCCGCCACCAGCACCAAGCGCGCGCCCTGGTACATCGTACCCGCCGACGATAAGCTCAACACCCGCCTCATCGTGTCCCGCATCGTGCTCGATACGTTGGCGGCACTCAAATTGAGCTATCCCAAGACGAGCGCCGCGCGGCGCCGCGAACTCAAGTCGTTGCGCAAGCGGTTGGCAAAATAATCGTCTGTCGCCGCTGCGAGCTACGGGCGGCGGGCCCCCGTCACGATCAGCACCAATCCGGCGGCCAGGGCGGCGCCGCCTATCCAGGGCGAGATCGCATGCTGCTGTGCCACCTTGGCTTCGACATCGCCGATTTTGAACACGCTTTTATCGCTCGAATAGGACGGTGACTTGATCAGGACAAAAAGTCCTCCGGCAATCAGGATGGCCCCCACAATTTGTAGAACTCGCATGTCGTACCTCGTCGCGCTTGTCGAAACCGACGGTCATTGTAGTCGCTTAAGCGCCGCTTCGCGCCGTCACTGCGGGCATGGAGGCGCAGTACAGCGCCAACACCCGCTCGCGCAGCGCCTCGGGCTGCGCCGCCGCGGGAGCGAGCGGTTCGCCCACGCGGACCACCACCCGATGCCAGAGTTTGCGCGGCAGGCGCTGCCAGATCTTGCGCGCGCGTCTCGAGAACATGGAACCCCACAAGCCCGCGATGGCCATGGGAATCGCGGGCACCGGTGTTGCGGCGAGGATGCGCGTC
>CAYRAC010000129.1:0-342 GCA_964422045.1 uncultured Steroidobacteraceae bacterium | reverse complement strand
GCGCGTCAGCCCCGGGCGAAATGCCCCGATCTGACCGTCCGGCGTCAGCCCACCTTCGGGAAAAATGCAGACCAGTTCGCCGTCGCGCAGCGCCGCGGCGGTGAGCTCGAAAGCCCGCTCGAGAATCGCGGCGTCGTCCTTGGCCGAAGCGATGGGAATAGCCTTCATGCCCGTTGCCAACGTGCGCACGATGGGCGCGTTGAATATCGCCTCGTCCATGATGAAGCGGATCGGCCGCCGGCAGGCCGCCGAGATGACCAGCGCATCGACGAAACTGACGTGATTGCATACCAGCAGCGCGGCGCCCGTTTCCGGGAAGTGCGCGCCGCGTTTCTGCAGCCG
>CAYRAC010000128.1:0-8705 GCA_964422045.1 uncultured Steroidobacteraceae bacterium | reverse complement strand
CCGGCGCCGGGCCCGCTGATCGATCTGTGGGAAAAGCACGGTGGCGGCGAGGGCGCGCTCAAGGCGGCCGAGATCCCCTCGTTTTCGCATCTGCTGGTGGGCGAGACCGCGCAAAACCTGATCCGGATATTTTTCCTGCGTCAGGCGATGGGCAAGGCCGACAAAAGCGCGCACCCAATCCGCCATGTACATGTGATCGGCGCCGGCGTGATGGGCGGCGATATCGCCGCCTGGGCTGCATTTCGCGGCATGACGGTGACCTTGCAGGATCGCTCGGAGGAGTTGATTCGCCCATCCCTGGCTCGCGCCAAGAGCTTCTTCGACAAGCGACTCAAGGATCCCGCGGCGGCTGCCGCCGCGCTGGCGCGCTTGCGGATGGACGTGAGTGGCGACGGGGTCGGCGATTGCGACGTCGTCATCGAGGCCATATTCGAGAATGTCGATGCCAAGCGTGCCCTGTACGCCGCGCTCGAGCCCAAACTGAAACCAAGCGCCATCCTCGCAACCAATACCTCGAGCATCAGGATCGAAACGTTGTGCGAGAAGCTCGCCGATCCGAGCCGTTTGGTCGGCATTCATTTCTTCAATCCGGTGGCGCAATTGCAACTGGTAGAGATCGTTCAAGGCGCGGGCACGGGTGCGCAGGTCGTGCAAAACGCGCTCAAGTTCACGCGTAAGCTCGACAAGCTGCCGCTACCCTGCCGCAGCGCTCCGGGTTTTGTGGTCAATCGCATTTTGACCCCTTACATCAACGAAGCACTTTTTGCGCTGGAATCCGGCATTCCTGCCGCCGTGATCGACCGCGCCGGCAAGGGCTTCGGCATGCCCATGGGTCCGCTCGAATTGACCGACGTGGTCGGTCTCGACGTGTCGTTGCACGTCGGCCGAGTGCTCGCCGAGGCCTTCGGACGACCCGTGCCCGACATATTGGTCAAATTGGTGGAACAGAAGAAACTCGGCCGCAAGAGCGGCGAAGGATTCTACGTTTGGCGAGACGGCAAGCCGGTGAAGCCCGAGCCGCCGCCGCAAATTGCCGCTCCAGCGGATCTCGAGGATCGTTTGATCCTGCCCATGCTCAACGAAGCCGTCGCCTGCCTTCGCGAGGCGGTCGTTCAGGATGCCGATTTACTGGACGCCGGCGTGATTTTTGCGACCGGCTTTGCGCCTTTTCGCGGCGGCCCTCTGCACTATGCCAAGCAGCGCGGCATCGCGAATATCACCGGGCGGCTGGCCGAACTCGCCACGCAGTATGGCGAGCGTTTTCGGCCGGATCCGGGCTGGCAGGAATTCCCTGGCTGAGACACCCGTCCTGTGATCCACTATGTGGTCGGACCTGCCGTGTCATATGGTAGGATTCGCAGCCAAAATCATAGGGTTGAACCATAGGCGGCGGCAAATAGTTCGATGGATGAACGACCTCTCGATCTCTCGGTACTCAAGACTTTCTCTCCGCTCGACGGGTTAAAGGCCGAAAACCTGCATGCGCTCGCCCGCAAGACCCAAATCCGGGAACTTGGCGCGGGGCGGGTCCTGTTCAAGGAAGGCGATTCGGACAAGCGCACTTTTTACCTCGTCTCGGGCAGCGTCGAGCTGCGCGCCGACGATCGAACGGTCGGCACCATACGATCCGGCAGTCCGGAGGCGCGTGCCGCGCTTGCGCCCGGGCTGCCGCGAAAGTTTACCGCCCGCGCGTCGGTCGATATCGAGTACATCGTAATCGACAGCGATCTGCTCGATGTGCTGCTGACCTGGGACCAAACCGGCCAGTACGAGGTCGCCGAATTGCGTGGCGACGGGGTCGATGTCACCGGCGATTGGATGACAACGCTGTTACAGACCAAGGCGTTTCACCGCATTCCGCCGGCAAACATTCAGGCCATCTTCATGCGCATGCAACGCATCAACTACCGCGCCAGCGACGTCGTGATCAAGCAGGGTACCGAGGGCGATTACTTCTATGTCGTGGTCGCGGGCAAGTGCATCGTCACGCGCGAGACGCCGCTCAACAAAGAAGGGATCAAGCTCGCCGAACTGGGTCCGGGAGACAGCTTCGGCGAGGAAGCCCTCATCGCCGAGGCGAAACGCAATGCCACCGTGACGATGTCCACCGACGGCACCCTCATGAGGTTGGGCAAGAGCGATTTTCAGACCTTGCTCAACGAGCCTCTATTGCAGTGGGTGGACTATCCGAAGGCACTCGAGATCGTCGCCGGCGGCGGTAAGTGGCTGGACGTTCGCCTGCCCAGCGAATTTCAAAACTTCCGCATCGACGGGGCGGTCAACATTCCGCTGTACTTCATTCGGTTGAAGCTCAATGCCTTGGACAAGAATACGCAGTACGTGGTGTGCTGCGACACCGGCCGGCGCAGTTCGGCCGCGGCCTATATCTTGAGCGAGCGCGGTTTCGAGGCCTACGTGTTGAAGGGCGGGCTCGCCGCCACCGAGGCCGCTCGCTCGCATCCGGGTTGATCGGCAATGTCGAGGGTATTTCGCGGCGAAAAATCGCGGGGCTTTCCCGAGCCTGGTGAATTGCAGGAATTCAAGGCCCGCTCGATGATCGAAGAATACCGCGGCCTCGCCATTGTGTTCGCCGTGATCGCCGTGGCGCTGGCGGTGTACTTCATCAAGTGGATCGTCTTGGCGCCGACGCCCGCGCCGCCTCCGGTGCAATCGGTGTACATCGACGTGGTGCCGCAGAAGCCGGCGCCGTCTCGGTGAGACGGCTACATCGTGTGCGTGGGCTTATCGCCGCCCAAGGCACCCGCTAGATAGTTTTCGATCTTCTTCTGTGTGTTGCCGCGGTCCTGATCGCTGAACTGCACGCCGATGCCGGCCGTGCGCTTGCCCTGCGCGCCTTTGGGAGTCATCCAGATCACGCGGCCGGCGACCGGGAGTTTCTCCTCTTCGCCCATCAGATTGAGCAACATGAACACTTCGTCGCCCAGGCGATAATTGCTGTTGGTCGGAATGAACAACCCGCCATTTTTTACAAACGGCATGTACGCGAGATACAGCGCGCTCTTATCTTTGATCGTAAGCGTCAATAGACCGGGTTTGTTACTTGGACTTCGCAATTTGCTGTCGTTCCTACCAATTGACCCTTAAGTTCGCAAAAGCCGCTGCGCCGCCGAGCAGCAAGGCCTCCAGCGCCAGTTGTTGGTTCAAGCTGGTCGACGCCAAACGCCGCAACTCCCGGGCGGCATCCAGCAGCTCGAATAGGGCCCTTATCTTGGCCTTAAGTAAAGCGGCAGGCAAGCGGACCGGTTCCGCACTTTGATGCGAAGGGGCCGCGCCCAGGCCCGTATATACGCGCCGTGTGATCCAGTTCTCAAGCCACGCGATACGCAAGCCAAGATCCGATTTGATCCAGCGGTCCGCCAACAAGGTGACATCGACCGAACCGGCCGTCAGCTGCCGCAGGGACTCCTGCATGTCCGAATCGAGAGCCGCCAATCCGGCGCCATCCAATTCCAAGGCGAGCAGCGGCGCACCGCCGGCAAGCGCGAGCGCGGCGTCCCAGGAATGCGCAGACGCCGGGTCCGCGGGGGATCGATCAGCGAGCCACGCGAGCGCGGCCGGCGTCGGCGGTGCCGCCAGCTTGAGCCGCATGCAGCGGCTGGCGATGGTCGCCGGTAAGCGATGCGTCGGTCTCGCGATCAGGATCAAGAGCGTGTCCGCGGTGGGCTCCTCCAGCGTTTTCAACAGCGCATTGGCACCGCTCGCATTGAGCGCCTCCGCCGCTTCGACCACGCCCACCTTGTACCCACCGCGATAGCTCTTGAGAGTCAGCGAATCGATGAGTCCGCGCACTTGATCGATTTTGATTTGCTGCGCGTTCTCCTCGGGCCGCACCACGTACGCATCCGGGTGCGTGTCGGCGCGCAGCAATTGACAGGACGCGCATGCACCGCAGGGTCGCGGCTGCGAAGACTCGCACAACGCGAGCGCAGCGAGCCAATTTGCCAGATACTCCGCGCCCAAGCCAGGAGCCGACAACAACAACAGCGCATGCGGCAGCCGCCGCGCAGCGAGCGCGGCGCGCATGCGTCGTTGCGCATCCGCGAGCCAGGGCAAGGAGTCGGCGCTCAGGAAATCCACGAGCGCGTCTTCAGGAGTTCGAGGATTTGGGTCGCGACCTGCTCGACGGATTGGCTGGCGTTGACGACCGCGATGCGCGCCGGGTGCGCGGCAGCGCGTGCCCGGTAGGCTGCGCGCACGCGCTCGAAGAAATCGCTGCGCTCGCTTTCGAATCGATCCGCGGCGGCGCCGGCGTTGCGCTTCGCAGCGCGCTCGAGGGCCTGCTGCACCGGCGCATCCAGCAGCACCGTGAGATCGGGTTGGCGGGCACCTGACACCATGACATCGAGCTGCCGGATGTGGTCGTTGCTCAATCCGCGGCCGCCCCCCTGATAGGCGTAGGTGGCATCGATGAAGCGATCGCAAAGCACCCAGCGGCCGGCTTTTAGGTTCGGCTCCACATGGTTGGCGAGGTGCACTGCGCGCGCCGCGAACATCAGCAGCAGTTCCGCGGCGTCCGTGAGAGGTTCATCACCTGACTTGAGCACGAGTTCGCGGATCCTTTCGGCCAAGGGCGTGCCGCCGGGCTCGCGCGTCACCACATGGGCGATTCCGCGCTCGTGAAGCGATGCCGACAAATGCGCCACTTGCGTCGACTTGCCCACGCCCTCGATACCCTCGACCGTCAAGAACCGGCCTGCGGCGCTCATCGGACTGCTTCCCCGGCTTGCCGCCGCAAATGCGCGAGGTACGAGGCAACGGCCGCGTTGTGCTCCTGCAAGGTGGCGGAAAACACATGACTGCCATCGCCTTTGGCCGAGGCGACGAAATAAATCGCGTCGGTTTTTTCCGGATGCGCGGTGGCATGGATTGCGGCGGCGCCCGGTAACGCAATGGGCGTCGGCGGCAGCCCCGACCGGGTATAGGTGTTGTAGGGTCCGTCAGTGCGTAGATCGAGCGTGTGGATATCCCCATCGTAACGATCGCCCAACCCGTAAATTACGGTAGGATCGGCCTGCAAGCGCATGCCTATCGCCAGACGATGCAGGTAAAGCCCGGCGATTTTGCCCAGTTCCTGCGGCAAGCCGCTCTCCTTTTCGACGATGGAAGCCATGATCAGGAGCTGCTGCGAGTCGTGCAGCGGCAGATTCGGATCACGGCCCGTCCAGGCCGAATCCAGCTCCTTCTCGAGTGCAACATGCGCCTGCCGCAGCAGCTCGAGATCGCTCGTGCCGCCGACGAAACGATAGGTTTCGGGCAGAAATTGACCTTCCGCATCGACACCGGGAAGTCCCAGCTTGTCCATCAGATTCGGCGCATTATCGCCCAAGGTCGTCACGATATCCGGATTACGGCGCAGGGCGCCCAGCAGATCCTGCAGGCGCCAGCCATCGACGATGGTAAATGAGTGTAACAGCACCTGGCCGTTGACCATTTTGGTCAACAGCTCGCGCGGTGTCGTCCCAGGTTCGATCTCGTACTCGCCCGCCTTGACGGCGGAGGCAAGGCGGCGCAGGCGCGCGTACACAACCCAGGCTCGCGGGCTTTGAACCACGCCGCGCGCAGACAATTCCGCCGCAACGCGCGCAAAGCTCGCACCGGGTGTGACTTTGAATCGAACCGGCGCGCTCAGGCGCAAGGGTGTATCGAGGCTCTGCACGCCAAGCCATACCTGCAGTGCGGCGCCCGCACCCAGCAGCAGCACGCACAGCAACAGCGCCACCGAACGCGCTCGGCTCACAGTGAATCCAAGCGCGCGCGCAGCCGACTCGCGGCCTCGAAGCTCGGGGCTCGCAGCCTAAGCTTGCCGCGCTCGATCACACCGACCGACCTTACCCCGACGACGGCGTTGCTCATCTACACCTCCTCGGCCTGCCTCAAGTCCTGCCACGTCAGGCGCCGTTCCACCGCGCGCAGCTCGAGATCGCCTGCTGTCTCCAACACCCAACGGCGCATCACTCCCGCCACACCGCAGCGATCGAGCCGCGGCGTCAGCAGCGTGAGCCCATGGCGCACGAACAAGTTCGACATCGTACCGCACACGATGTTCTCCTCGAGGTCGCGCATCAGTCCTTCCCAAATTCGCGCATCGCTCCATTCGCTGCGAGCCAGCACCGACTCCAGGCGATGCAGCGTTTTTAAACCCGCAAGACCGGGATTTTGCCCCAGGCGCGCCGCACACAGGCGTACTCGCACGGGCGCGTCCGGCACCCACTTCGGCAACGGATGCAGGGAGAGAATGCGCGTGCATCGCTCGCGGCCGGAGGGTCGGTAGCCGCGGCTGCCGCTGCCGCGCGTGACGATCAACTTGATGACCGCGTCGCGCCGCTCGGCCGCCCGCCGCTCGATTTCAAGGCGCAGCGCGCGCGCCGACGGAATGGCAATCTTGAGCCGCCCGCATCCCGCCTCGAGCCGCTCCAAATGATAGGCGAGCAGCCGCACCCGGCCGGCGCGCACACGCATGGTTTCGAATACGCCGTCTCCGTACTGCAAGCCGCGATCGCGTACATCGACCCGCGTGCTGTTTCGACCGTTGACCCACGTACTCATGACGGGACGGCAAATGCGCGCAACAATCCTTCCGCCTTGGCGCGCGTCTCCGCCAGTTCGTGCGTCGGTTTCGAATCCGCCACGATGCCCGCGCCGGCGCGAAACGCGAAGCGATTGCCCTGCGCTGTGATGGTGCGGATCAAGATATTGAGGTCGCAGTTGCCGTCGCGATTGACATAGCCGATAGATCCGGTGTAGGCGCCGCGGCCCCCGGCTTCGAGTTCGGCAATAATTTCCATGCATCGAACCTTGGGACAGCCGGTAATCGTCCCGCCGGGAAACAGGGCGCGTATCACGCCGACCGGCGATACGTCGCTGCGCAATAATCCGCTGACATTCGACACGATGTGATGCACGTGCGCGTAGCTCTCGACGCTCATGTATTCGTCGACGCGCACCGAACCCGCGGCACAGACCCGGCCTAAGTCGTTGCGCTCCAAGTCGATCAACATGACGTGTTCGGCGCGTTCCTTTTCGTTGCGCAGCAGCGAGCGAACCAGCTCCGCGTCGGCCTGCGCAGAGGCGCCGCGCGGCCGCGTGCCGGCAATCGGCCGAGTTGCAACCGTATTTCCGCGAACCGACACCAGTCGTTCCGGCGAAGAACTCAGCAAGGCAAAATCTTCGAAGCGCAAGAACGCCGCGAACGGACTGGGATTGGTGGCACGCAGGCGCCGGTAAATAGCGACCGGATCAGCGGCTCCGGACGCCGTCGCCGCCCACGCCCGCGACAAGTTCGCCTGATACACATCGCCGGCGGCGATGTACTCGAGGCCACGGCGCACCGCTGCGATGAAGACCTCGGGGTCATCCTCGGCGATGCTAAAAGCACCGGCGCCGACGGGCGTTGCCGTGCGCAAGTCCCGCACGCGCTCGGCAAACTCATCGAGCAGGTATTCGAACCCCGGCTCCGCGAGCAACCACGCCTGGCCGCTCGCCCGATCGCGGATCCAGGCTGCCGGCGCGCGAATCGCCAATGCCGCCACCGGGTCGTTGCTGCGTGGCAGCCGCAGACGCGGTTCGATTTCAGCCGCCAGCTCATAGCCCATGTAGAGAAGCCAGCCGCCGGTAAATGGCAATGGGGTCGGCGCCTGCGGCACACGCTGCGCACTCCACCACTCCTCAAAGGCGCTGAGAAAGCCGCTCGCGCCCGCATACGGTCCGGACAGCGCGCCGTCGCTACCTAGTCGCAAGCACTCGCCGTTCGCCATCGGCAAGATGTCGAAACGGCTGCCGCTGCTCGCCGCAGCCATGCCGGCACCGCTTTCGAGCAGTCCCGGATATGCAGCCGGAAAAGTCTCGACGATGCGCAGCGGCTCAAGCTCTGCGGAAAATGAGCGAACCGTTGGTGCCACCGAACCCAAACGAATTGGAAAGGACGTATTCAAGCTGCATACGCCGCGCGGTGTTGGGGACGTAGTCGAGGTCGCAGCCCTCGCCGGGTGTGTGCAGATTGATGGTTGGCGGTGCGACCTGATCGCGCAGCGCCAGCACCGAGAAGATTGCTTCGACTGCGCCGGCCGCGCCCAGCAGATGGCCGGTCATCGATTTGGTGGAGCTGACAGCGAGTTTATCGGCTGCGGCGCCGAACGCGCGGCGAATCGCCAAGGTTTCCGCGCGATCGCCTAATTCGGTCGAGGTGGCGTGCGCGTTGATGTATTGCACTCGCTCCGGATTCAGCTTCGCATCGAGCAGCGCCTTCGCCATGGCTTTGCGCGCACCCTCGCCGTTATCGGGCGGAGCGGTGACGTGGAATGCATCGCCGCTCATGCCGAATCCGACGATCTCGGCATAGATCTTCGCACCGCGTGACTTCGCGTGTTCGTACTCCTCGAGCATCATCGCGCCCGCACCGTCGCCCATGACGAAACCATCGCGATCCTTGTCCCAGGGACGGCTGGCGGCTTGCGGATCGTCATTGCGCTGTGACAGCGCCTTCGCCTGGGCGAAACCGCTCATGCCGGTGACACAGGTCGCCATTTCCGAACCACCGGCCAGCATGGCATCGGCTTCGCCGTACTGTATGAGCCGCATGGCCAGGCCCAGGGAGTGCGTCGAGGTCGTGCATGCGGTGGCGATGGCCAGATTCGGACCCGTCATCTTGAATGCGATCGACAGGTGACCGCTCACCAAATTGATGA
>CAYRAC010000127.1:0-8712 GCA_964422045.1 uncultured Steroidobacteraceae bacterium | reverse complement strand
CCGGTCCGCGTCATTTTCGACAAGGTGCCGGACAATCTGCGCGCGCGTCCCACCCTGTCGGTCACCGTCATCGGCGGCCACGCAGGAACGCGGCAGGCCACCTTGAGCTACCTTACGCCCGGTCTCGGTTGGAGGGCGGATTATGTGGCGCTCTACAATGAGGGCGACAGCAAGATCGATGTACAAGGGTGGGTGACGCTGACCAACTCGAGCGGCGTGACCTATGACGACGCACAAACCTTGTTGGTTGCCGGCTCGCCAAGCCAAGCGGATGGCGGCGGCAGACAGTCAAATTATTACCGCCCACCGCAATCGCGACCGGCATTGCAGCAAGCGGGCACCGAAAGCGGCAGCCGCGAGCGCTTGGGCGATTTCTACCTGTATCCGCTGGCGGAACGCACCACCATCGCCAATTTGCAAACCAAGCAGGTGAGCTTCCTCGACGTTCACGGCGTATCCGCCGAGCACGGGTACGAGTATCGCAATCACTGGCTGGGAACCGCGGAAACGCCACAGAGCGCCAAGAGCATCTATAGCTTTTCCACCAGCGCGCATGCGGGCTTGGGCGATCAGCTGCCGGCGGGAGTGCTGCGCTTCTACATGCGCGACAAGCGCGGCGATCCGCAATTCATCGGCGAGAGCCGTATCGACCACACCCCGATGGGGTCCACATTGTCTCTCGCCACCGGGGACGCCTTCGACGTCAAAGTGCGCGCGGTCGTCGACAAGCGCACGCGCGTGAACACCTTCGATTGGCAATCCGACATGCGCTACGAACTCACGAATGCACTGCCTCGGCCGGTGACGGTCAAACTTCTTCAAGAAGGTCTGTGGGGCGATGCACACATCACCGCCGAAAGCATCAAAAGCACGAGGCGCAGCGCAGAAGTTGCCGAATGGGCGGTGACGGTGCCCGCCAACGGCAAAGCCAACGTCACGGCCACGTTTGAAACGCGATACTAGGGGTGACGGATGCGCGGGGCGAGCATGCGCGGCCGGTACCCGATATGCCTCGTTTTGGCATCGGGACTGGCGTCGGTCTCAAGCTTCGCAGGCACGCCCGCCGTAGCCGACACCCTGGCGGAGCACCCTTCTGATATTTCGGTGACCGTGTATCGCGCGCCCGATCGTGGCGCGGGATCGATCAATCTAGGTGCCTTGGGAGGGTTCGCCTTGGTCAGCGAAACCCGCACCGTGCATCTGCCCGCGGGCGTGAGCCGGCTGCGCTTCGAAGGGGTGGCCGATGGGATCGAGCCGGCCAGCGCCATCGTGGCGGGTTTGCCCGGCGGCGTCATTGAGAAAAATCGCGAAGGAAACTTGCTGAGTCCATCGGCACTGGTTGCGGCAGCCGTCGGCAAGGCGATGACGCTGCTCCGGAGCGACAAGAAGACCGGCAAGCTCACGCGCTTGGCCGGCACGATCCGATCGGACGCTGGCGGCGGCGTAGTGTTCGAGACCTCCGAGGGGATCGAGGCGCTGCGCTGTTCGGGGTTGCCGGAAACCTTCAGCTTCGCCGGCGTCACCGATCTCGCGGCGACGCCGACCTTGTCCGTGCTGGTCCGCAGTTCCGCCCCCGTGACGGCAACCGTGACACTCTCGTATCTGGCGCGTGACTTCGATTGGGCGGCGGATTACATCGCCACCGTGTCGAATGATGAAAAGACCATGGACCTTGGCGCGTGGGTCACTCTAGCCAACGGCAACGGCGTCGGATTTCCCGCGGCTCACACTCAAGTGGTTGCCGGGCGGGTCAATCGCGAAAGCGGCGAAACGGAGCCGCTCGATCTGGGGGGGCCTATTTTTTCGCAGTGTTGGCCTCGAGGCTCGACCAGCGACTCGCCGATGTACCTGCAATTCAAGAAGACAGCGCCGCTCGGCGGCGACAGCGACGGTATGTTGAGCTCAATCACCGTCTCGGCCATGGCGGCCGCACCCCGCCTGGCGGCGCTCGCCGGAGCGGCGCGCCAAGTGGAGCAGGAGCAGCTCGGCGACCTGAAGCTGTACCGGGTGCCCGATCGCACGACGATCGCCAGCCGACAATCAAAGCAGGTGCGGCTGTTGGATCGGTTGAGTATACCGGTCACGCGCGTGTACGGCGCGGACCTGGCGGGCGATGAAAATGCCGCGGTGGTCCCGGCGAACATGCTGCTGCGGACCTTGAACAATGCGGCCAATCATCTTGGCCTGCCGCTTCCGTCCGGACGGGTCGCGGTATTCGCCGCGGCGGGGCGCGCGCAGCTCTTGCTGCACGAATCCGGGATGCGCGATCTTGCCGTCGAGGAGGAGCTTGAAATCAATTTGGGCGATAGTGCCGATGTGCAGGTGACGGTGGCGAAGGAAGAGATAATCAGTGACCCGTCGCTGCCGCTGGTGCCGGGGGTACTGTCAGTGCGCTCGACGGAGGTCGACGATGTTTATCGCGCCGGCGTCAGCAATGCGCGTGCGTCTGAAATTCAGTTCGAGTTGCGTTTGCGATTGCCCGAGGGCGCTCGCGTCGTTCGCGCCGATCATCCATTGGGCATGAAGAATGGCCGCCCGATATTCCGGCTGACGGTTCCCGCCAACGGCAACGTGACAGTGCGGTATCAAATCCAGCACACGGCTGGCTGAACAAGCGGCGGCGTCAAAATCGGCGCGCAATCGTTTCGCGGCCGCTCCGTTGCCGCCGCCCTCTTCGCAACTACGCGTGGGGTATGCTTGACGTTTAAGGAAACGCGGAACTCGATCGGGCGATTCGCGGTGACGATCCGGTCTACCTTACAGGCGGCCCCGCTTGCTGCGCTGGATCGACTAGGCGCGCAATACCTGACTTCGCTTCGGATTTGAACTTCAGCAGTCATGACGTACTGCGCACCAACAGGCGCGTCGACCGGGAAAAAGCGACGAGTGCCAGCCAACCCGTCGCCCATCCGCTCATCGCGCGCGGCCGCGTGTTCGATTCGTCAGTTTAGAAAAGCGCGACTACGCGGACGTACCAGAATGCGCCGTTGAACCCGAACGGACCACCCGTACGCGGGTAGCGCTCACCATCGGATTCGCCGCCGGTTTCCGGATAGATATGCGAGGCTGCGGTGTTGGCAATGGGATCGGGGAACGCATTGAAAATATTACGTCCGCCGATAGCCGCGGTGAACCCCTTGAACACCTCGTATGAGAAATCCAGATCCGTGGTCCATTTGGCGCCGAATAGCTGACCGGGATAGTCGTTCTCGTCGCGAAACGTGCCGTAGTAGTTTTGGTGCAGCGAGGTACGGAACGGCCCCAAGACATAGCTTAAGTTCAGGTTCATGCGTTCGTTCGGAGCATAGTGCTCGATATCGACGATCCGCGCCGGACTGATGACAGTGGGATCATACGAGGTGACGTCGGTCTTATTGTAGTTAAAGGCCAAGGCCGATTCCAGGCGCCCGATGTTGCCGAAATCGAACGGATAGCTCGCCACGAGGTCCGCACCCTTGGTCTTGGTATTGAAGCCGTTGGTAAAGTACTGCACGGTGCCACCGGCCCCGACGTAGGCGAGCGCCGGAAGCTTGGCAATGTCCGCGTCCGTGACGTTGAACTGTTGGGAAATGCCGATTCGATGCCGGACGGCAATGCTATACCCGTCTAGGGTGATGAGCATGTTGTCGATTGGAGTCAGCACGATTCCGGCGGCGAGATTCGTCGACTCTTCGGGCTTGAGCGGTACCGCTCCGTAGTACTTCGCGTCGACGCTGGTCACGGGGTAGGTGCCGATCTGCACCTGAGTGGTGGTGCCCGGCAAGAACGTCGTGCTCAGGGTTTCCACATTGGACTGGCCCGGCGTGGGCGCGTGGAAGCCGGTGCTGACAGTACCGCGCAAGGCGAGCCAATCAGTGGCTTTGAAACGCACTTGGAATTTTCCGAGCGTCGTATCGCCGAACGAGGCGTAATGCTCGAAACGACCCGCAATGCCGAGCGTGAGGCTCGGAATCACATCGGCTTCGAGGTCCAGATATCCCGCGTAGCTGACTTGCGATGCATCGACCGGCGCGGAGATGCCGCCATAGCCGTTCGACGCTGTCGACTGCGTGGCGGTGATCTGCGTGCCACCGGGACCCAGAGCCGGTGTACAAGCTCCCGCGGTACACGTGTAGAGTGGCTGAGAAGCATAGGGACCCGCCGCGTACGAGGCCTGGTCACCGAGGAGCTGTTGATAGTTCTCGTCGCGCCACTCCAATCCACCCGCGATCGATACCGGATTCGCGATCCCCGGCACGGTCCAGGGATAGCTCAAATCCAGGTTGAAGTCGTTTTCCTTTTGCACAAACTTGCCATCGTAGAAGCTCTCGGGAGACAAAGGGCCCAATGACGGATTGATCGAATCCTTCAAGGAAACGGCCAGGCTGTTCTGAGCGGTCGTGCCCGATACATCGTAATTGATACCCCAGCGATTGGTGCCCTTGTAGCCCACGGCGCCGAAGAACTGCTGCGTAACGCCATAGAAGCGCGGCGTAAAACCCGCGGGATAGAAGGAGCTGAAGTTAAAGGTATTCGAATCCTGGATGTACCCACCGACCGGGCAACCGGTGTAGGCCGAGGTGCAGGGATCCAGGTAAATATTATTGAACGCCGGATGATTGCTAAATGTATTGCCGTCGGCATCCGTGACCGTCTTCGGCAGGCGGTAGTTGAAACTCTCGTTCGTTTGAATATTGGCGTAGTTGATGAAGAAGTAGATCTGATCGCCGTTATCGAGCTTGAGGCCGGAATTGAGAAAGGTCTTGACGCTGTCGGACGGCGGTGTTCCCCACTGTTGAACGGGGCCCGGATAATGCGGCAGCTCCGAGGCCAGGTTCGGATATGTCTCGGCAAAAGCGAGGGCGGAGGGCCGCGTCGGGTTGCGGACGGTTTGTTGGTTGCGTGCCCACTCGGCGCTGATGTTCACGAATCCCGTGCTGCCGAGCGGCAAGCCGATGTTCGCCGCGATCTGACCGTCGTCGCCGTCGCTCGGGTATCCCGTCGGGAAATATTTGCCGTAACGTCCATCGATCTCGATGCCCGACGCGTTGTTGCGGAATTGATAATTCAGCACACCGGCGATGGCATCCGAACCGTATTGCGCGGACGCACCGTCGCGCAGAACCTCAAGCGACTTGACCGCAATGGACGGAATCGAATTAAGGTCCGGACCTTGCGAGCCGAAAGCCAATTCGGTCTCACCCCCCTGGTAGACCTGAACCAGTGCCGACCGGTTCATGCGTTTACCATTGAGCATCACCAGCATCTCGTCGGCCGGCAGGCCGCGCAACGACGGCGATCGCACGAAACTCGATGCATCGGAGATGGAGTTCTGTCCCACGATGAAGGAGGGCACCAAGTTGGACAGGGTATCGAGCATGTTTGCCGTGGGATAACTCGCGAGTTCCGCGCCGTTCAGCACGTCGATCGCTGCCGATGATTCGGCGACGGTGCGGTCCAGTCGCCGCGTTCCGGTAACAATCACTTCGCCCAGCTCGTTACTGGCGGCGGCGTTCTCGGTCGCGACGGCCGCGGTCGTTTGCGCAAGCCCGGGATTCGTTGACATCGTGAGGATGCACGCGGTGAGAAAAATAAGCTTAGTTTTCATGCTGGAACTCCACAACGACGATGAGAAAAATGGTTATGGCCGCGCCGACGGGAAACGACGGGGGGTCGTGCGCAACGCGCACAGCATGGGCGAACGCCGACGAACGGCATTGATCGTCTTTGCATCGAGCACAGTCCCGCGCCGCGCCTAAAAGACGCTCGCAAAAGTTGAATCATCCCTGCTGCCGATACGGCAGCTTTTTATATATTCGAATGCAGTCTATGACCGATCCGACCTATCCGCAACCATGAACTTCTCCAAAGGGGTTTCAGTCTGGAGAAAGGGTCGCGATTCCAAAGGGAGTTTGAGACTGAGCGGTAGCTGCTTCTCGGGAACCGGGGAACTTGCAGGCATTGGTGGATCATTCAGTATCAAGATTGCCGATGGCGTGCATTCAATAGCAATAACCATGCATTTCACCCCCGGGCTGGAAAACGGTCATGCGGGAATGGCGCTCAAGGGCCACGCGCTTCGCACGCGAATGAAACTCGACCATTCGGCGGAGAAATTATTATGAGGAAGGCCCACGGTTCGTCGGCATCGTTTTGAACCGCTAATAGTGTTCAGAACCGATCCGCTGCGCGAATTCAATAATTGCAGCCGAAGCGAGGCCCCCGTAATGAGCGTCGATCTTGTTGAGCGAGTGCCAAGCATCGCGCGGCTTAGCGTGGTCGAGTAATTGCTGCACATTGTTGAGCTCGGTCGCCATGACCATAGCTTGCCGTGCCCTACATGCGGAGAGCTTATTGGGATCGAGCGGTGCGCGTTGATCGAGGGCAAATAGAGCGCGTCGCAAAGAAGACGGCGTGGCCGCTTCGTGGCCCGCTCTAAACATGGTCTCAACGCGGGTACCGAAGACGCACCAAACGTTCATAGAATCCCGACTAACCGTATCATGCTCAATGTTCCAGCTGTCGCTCGACCCGGTTACATAAACCAGGCGCGAGGAGCTTTGAAACTGAGCAAACAAATCATCAGGCGGCATTATAGCTTCGCGGTTTCCGATAGGGTCGCTACCTGCATTGAGCAGCGCGCCGTGAAATAAATCCGGGTAAGCCAATGCGACTTTCATGGCAACCCGCGAGCCTCCCGAAAATCCGCCGATATAAACGCGATCTGAATCAATTGGATAGCGCTGCATGACGTTATAAGCGCCGAGAAGTGCCAACGGCATTCTTCGGTCAATCACGTTTGCCTCGTTGCCGGACTTGGCTGCAGTGATGAAAATCATGCCCGTTTCATTTAACACCGCGTCCCAACCCGGCGGCAGCCGAGCGTCTTGCCAGGGCGGAATGAACACAATCAGGCCGTACCCTTTCGATGCACGTTGCGTCGGAACATACATCGAGAATGTTTCCTGAGTCAGATCGATCGCCTGCGGGCGCAGCTGAGCGGCTACCCGAGCTACTTCAACATTTGCGAGTGGACTTAAGGTCCGACGTGCTAACTCCAGGCTGCGAGACAGTGGGGAGTACGCTGAGAAAATGACGTCTCGCTGCAGGGCCGTGACCAGCGGCAGCGGATCCTGCGCCAACACTGGAGCGGCCGTCAGAAGTGTTGCCAAAAGGATTACGAATCCTGGAACTGCACAATATCGTGGCTGGATCGGATTTAATGCGATGGGAGAAACTGTCCAGCATGTCAACGGAAATCGCTCATTCATTTCGCTCCGCTGCTCGTGGCTGTTTTGAAGGGCACTCAAGCACCCAATACGCAGACTATGAGTTCTTCAAAATTCTACGCGAAGAAGACAAGGACGTGGCGCGGATCGCCTATCGGCATGCCGGTCATGTTGGGGGCAATCGTTTGCTGTGCGTTGGCGATTTGTACGCATACTCTGATTCGCACCTGCGAATTAGCGCCGACGATTTGGAGTAACCAACCCTCGCATCCGGTTATAATCGGCGCCTGCCAGCGTTTCTTGCCTCCGACGCCCGGGAGACTTCAATGCCACCTCGCACCGCTTCGCCCCGTTTTGCCATTCGAGTGCCCGACGTCAGCCGCCGTGACTTCATCCGGGGTGCCGCCAGCATCGGCGGCGGCCTGATGCTGGGAATCTACCTGCCCATCCGTAAGGCAGCGGGGCAGGAAAACGCCCCTGCGTCGAGGGCCAAAGTAGCGCCGCCGCGTGCGCCCTCGGCGTTCCTGCGCATCGCGCCCGATGACACGATTACGTTTGTCACGCCAGCCGTCGAGATGGGGCAGGGAGGCCACACCGCCATGCCCATGATCCTCATGGAGGAACTGGATGGCGACTGGAAGCGACTCAAGGTCGAGGATGCACCGGCTGCCGCGATATTCAACAACCCCCTGTTCGGCCAACAAATCACGGCGGGAAGTTTTTCGGTGCGGGGCTGGTACACCGAGTTGCGCCGCACGGGTGCAGCGGGTCGCGAGATGCTGGTTTCCGCCGCCGCCAAGCAGTGGGGGGTGCCTGCAGCGCAATGTGTAGCCGCGAACAGCGTGATCACGCATGCACCCTCGGGCCGCACCTGCACCTATGGCAGCGTAGCCTCCGCCGCGGCCGCTTGGCCGGTCCCGGCGCAGCCGCTGCTCAAGACAGGCCGATTCGCGCTCATTGGGACCTCGCCGCTGCGCATCGACATAACCGACAAGGTTGACGGCAGTGCCCGGTACGGCATCGACGTCAAGCTGCCCGGGATGCTGTACGGCGCCGTGAAAACCTGTCCTACGCTCGGCGGCAAACTCAAGTCCTTCGACGACGGTAAGGCCAAGGCGGCCCCGGGATTTCATAGCACTGTGGCGCTGCCCGATGGTGTCATCGTCGTGGCGCGTTCTTACTGGCAGGCAAAGAAGGCGCTGGCGCTGGTCAGCGTGGATTATGATCTGGGTGCGCTGGCCGGTGTGAATAGCGCCACAGTGTCGCAGCGCCTGCACGATGGGTTCAACGAAAAGGGGATAGTCGCGCGCGACGACGGCAACGTCGATTCCGCCTTCGCGAGCGTAGCATCGAACGGCCCTGCAAAAGGGGGTTCGGGTTTTTTGGCCACGGCGCAGGCGGCAGGTGTGCCCATGCTCGAGGCCGTCTACGAGGTACCTTATCTCGCCCACGCCTGTATGGAACCCATGAACTGCACGGTTCGCACCGATGAGGCCGGGGCCGA
>CAYRAC010000126.1:7042-8712 GCA_964422045.1 uncultured Steroidobacteraceae bacterium | reverse complement strand
CCCATGGCTTCGAATACCTTGGCGGCCTGGGTGTCGAAGTGCTCCATCGTATCCAATTCGATCTCCATGCTGGAGCGAATGGCATCCGGCTCGCCGCCGTCCACCAGGGACTGCAATCCTTTTTTCAGGAAATCGTCTTTCTCCGCTTCCACCGCGGACTCGAGGCCGAGCAGTCCCTGCTTGCGCGCGACGTTGCTCCACTCGACGATCTTTTCGATCATGGCCGTCGGGTTGTTTGCCGGCGGTTTGAATACCCAGGCAACGATTTTCCAGGCACGCAAGAACGTCGCCAGCGGCGTCTGCACCAGGCTCGCGGCAAAGGTTCCCACCACCACGATGACGAAGGCCGCACTGCCGACCAATGCGCCGGCGCTGCTGCCCTTCAGGATTGCGCCGCCGATGATCGCGATCAGCGCGAGCACAATGCCGATGATGCTTAAGATATCCATGGACTAGTTCGGCTGCAGCCACTCCGCGAGCCGCGCACGCAGCCGCACCAGCGCCTGGCCATGGATCTGGCAGACGCGCGATTCGGATACCTCGAGCACCTCGCCGATTTCGCGCAAATTCATGTCCTCGTCGTAGTACAGAGATAACACCAGCTTCTCGCGCTCCGGCAACCCATTGATCGCCCCGGCGAGCGCGTCGCGAAACCCGGCATCTTCGATGTGATCGAACGGGCCGGGCGCATCGTCGCGCGCATGATCCGCCGGACTCGACTCATCTTCGCTCGAGCCCATTTGATCGAAGCTGAACAGCCTGCAGCTGGCCGCGTCCTGCACCAGCTTGTGATACTCCTCGATCGGCACCCCCAAGGCTGCGGCGATGTCGGTGGGACTCGCATCCTGCCCCTTGGCATTTTCGAGCTTGCGCACGACGTCGGCCATCTCGCGCATGTTTCGATGCACGGAGCGCGGAGTCCAATCGGATTTGCGGACCTCATCGAGCATCGCACCGCGGATCCGAATCCCCGCGTAGGTTTCAAAATTCGCACCCTTGGTCGCCGAGTAGTGTTTAGCCGCGTCCAGCAGGCCGATCATTCCGGATTGAATCAAATCGTCCACTTCCACGTTCGGCGGCATGCGGCTGACCAAGTGATAGGCAATGCGTTTGACCAAATCGGCATGTTTCAACACCAATTCGTCCTGCGGCACCTGATCGACCGGAACGTTCTCGCCCGTCGCCGGCTTTGGCCCGCGTTTCTGTGTATTCGAGTACTGTGTGCTTGCTCTCATTGCAATACCGTTGAGGGGTCCATCCGGGCCCCTACCATGCGTTCGACAAAGAACTCAAGGTGACCTCGTGCCCCTTGGGGCACAGACCACTTATCGGCCTTCGTAGCCAGATTCTTGAGCGCAATGGACGAAATACACGCCGGGTATGCGTCGACCACGGCGGCCTGGCGCTGCACTGCACGGCGTAGGTAGTCGTCAAACGGTACGGAACCGGCAAACTCCAGCGTCACATTGAGAAACCGGTCACAGACTCGAGCAATTTTTTGGAACAGGTCGGGACCTTCGCCCGAGCGGCGTGTCTGATTTGCGAGGATCTGAAAGCGCGTGACGCCGTGCTCGCGGCTCAACACCTTGATCAGCGCGTAGGCATCGGTGATCGATGCCGGCTCGTCGCACACCACCACCAACACGTGGTGCGCCGCCTGGCTGAAGGTC
>CAYRAC010000126.1:0-7032 GCA_964422045.1 uncultured Steroidobacteraceae bacterium | reverse complement strand
GACGCTGTGGTGCAATCCCGCCGCGGTATCCACTACCAGGATATCGACCCGGTGATACAAATCGCTGAACGCCCGGATGATTCCGGCGTGCTCGGTCGCCGACAGGTTGGCCATGGGCGTGATGCCGGAGGCCGCCGGCACGATTTGCAGGCCGTGCGGTCCGGTGATGATGGCATCCTCCAGCTCACATTCGCCTCTGAGCACATGCCCTAGGTGGAATCGCGTATGCAGCCCCAGGACCACGTCGACGTTGGCGAGACCAAGGTCGGCATCGAGCAGCATCACGTCCCTGCCGCGCGCGGCGAAAGAGACCGCCAGATTGGCGGATATGGTGGTTTTGCCCACGCCTCCCTTGCCGCCGGTGACGGCAATCACCTTGACCGGTTTGGACGCATTGAGCTCGTTCAGTTCATCGAGACGTTCGGGGGGGAGTCGGATGTCACGCATGGGCGGGTACTCGGCCGAAGTTGCGGATGAGGTATGCCTCATCGCTTCGTGGCGGTTTGTTTTCTTTCAGTTTGAGCGCGGCGCGCACCAGCCACACACGACGCTGGTTCGCTGCATGCAGATCCTCCGGTACGCGCTGTCCGTCGCACACGTAGGCAATCTTCAGCCGATGCCGCAGCGCCGTCGACAACGCCGCACCGAGACTTGCCGCCTCGTCCACTTTGGTGAGCACGCAGGCGGCGGGCGACAGCGGCGCGAATGCTTTGACGATTTCATCGAGTGCATGGCCCTCGCCCTGCGCGGGCAATGCCAATAGCACGCGGGCTCGAGCCGCGCCGATCTGCAGCGCGGCGAGCTGTTCGCTCAGGCGGGCGTCGCGCGGGCCCATCCCGGCGGTGTCGATCAGCACCATTTTCTTGGATTGCAGCCGCGTGAGGACGCGCGCCAATTCCCGGCCGTTGTTCGCCGAGTGCATCGGCGCGCCGAGAATGCGTGCGAAAGTCATCAGCTGGTCGCGAGCGCCGATGCGATAGCCATCGGTGCTCACCAACGCCAGGTCCTCGCTGCCGTATTGCATGCACCATTGCGCCGCGAGCTTCGCGATGGTCGTGGTCTTGCCGGCTCCGGTCGGACCCACGACGGCAGTGACGCCGCCGCGTAGGACGGTCAAGTCCTCGACCACGGGCAGGTGCTTGATGAGCATCGCCAAGGAAATTTTCGAAGTATTTTCCAACGTCGTGCGCCTTGGGGCGAGCGCTGCCAGCGCCGCGGCCACGTCCGGAGCCAGGTCCAGCGCCGACAATTCCTCGAGAATTTGCGCGCGCAACGGCTCGCGCAAGCGCTTGTCGCTCCACGTCATGCCGGCAAGCCCGGTCTCGAGCAAGCGCCGCAAGTCCTGGAACTCCCGCTGCATGGCCACATACCCTGGGTCGCTGCGCGTCGGTGCCGGCGCCTGCAGCGGGGCCGGCGGCTGCGGGCGCGCGGCTGCGGGACGCGGCGGCGCGGCTCGCGTCGCGAGTGCCGCTCGAGCCATGGGCGGCGCTCGAGGAGGCGCGGTCTCGCCGGCGAGTTGCGCCTGTCGGGAAGCGAACGCAGCCGCGGTTCGGGCCATCGGCGCCGCTCGCGCCACGGCCGCGGCGGCGGCCTGCGGCGCTGCAGCGCCCGGGATGGGCGTCGCTGGCAGGGGCGGCGGCGGCGCGGCGAGCGCAGCGCTGACCCGATCCGTCACGCGCTGGCGCGTCGCATCGACGAACAGGGCCTCGTCATAATCGACGGCGGCGATGACTTCGATGCCCTCTTCACCGCGGCGGCTCGACAGAATGACTGCGTCCGGCCCCTGTTCCGAGCGCACCTGCGCGAGCGCGGCGCGCATGGTCGGCGCTGCGTATCGTTTGATCTTCATGTCAACCTCCGTAAATCCAGCAAACTCAGCGTCCGACCGCCGCAATCACCCGAATGCGGCGGTTTTCGGGAATCTCGTTGTAGGCAAGCACCGCGAGCGTGGGCGTCGAGTGGCGCATCAGGCGCGAGATCCACGGGCGAATCTTCGGTGCCACCAACAGCACGGCCGGCTCACCCGCCGCTTCTTGACGTCGCGTGCTGTCGGCGAGCGCCGTCTGAACTCGGTCCGCGAGCCCCGGTTCGAAGCCGGGAGAGGCATCGCCGCCCGCCGCCATCGAGTCTTGCAGCAACTGCTCGAGCGCCGGGTCCAAGGTGATGACCGGCAACTCCTGGCGCAGGCCGCCGATGTTCTGCACGATGCTGCGGCCCAACGCGATGCGCACGCCGGCAACCAGCGCCACCGGATCCTGGGTTTTCGGTGCGAGCTCCGCCAACGTCTCGCAGATGGTGCGCAGATTGCGAATCGCTACCCGCTCCTGCAGCAGGTACTGCAGCACCTTCACGACGACGCTCATTGGCAGCAGTTTCGGCACCAGATCCTCGATCAGCTTCGGCGCAGTCTTGCCGAGTCGGTTCAGCAACTGCTGCACTTCCTCATGGCCCAACAGCTCGTGCGCGTGCGATTGCAATAGATGGCTCAAGTGGGTCGCGATGACGCTGCTCGCATCGACCACCGTGTAGCCGAGGCCTTGTGCCTGCTCGTGCCGCGACTTTTCGATCCACAGCGCGTCCAAACCGAAGGCCGGATCCTTGGTCGCGGATCCCGGCAATGTTCCGGAGACCTGGCCGGGGTTGATGGCGAGTTCGCGGTCGGGAAACACTTCGGACTCGCCGACCGGCGCGCCGAGAATGGTGATGCGGTATGAGTTCGGGCCGAGTTCCAAATTGTCGCGAATGTGCACGGCTTGTACCAGGAAGCCGAGCTCCTCGGACAATTTCTTGCGAACTCCCTTGATGCGCCCCATCAATTCGCCGCCCTGATTCCGATCCACCAGCGGAATCAGCCGATAACCCACCTCGAGCCCGATCAAATCGACGGGCTCCACATCGTCCCAGGACAGTTCGCGCTGTTCGGATGGAATCGGTGCCGCGGCGGCGGGCGCCGCCACCACCGCCTTTGCCGCCGCCTTGCGCTTGCCGAACACGTAGGCACCCACCGCGCACAGTGCCGCCATGCCGAGAAATACCAGGTTCGGCATGCCCGGGATGATGCCGAGCAGCGTCAGTATGCCGCTGGTCACGCCGAGCGCCTTGGGCTGACCCAGCACCTGCATCATGATTTGCTGGCTCATGTCGTGCGGCCGCGAGACGCGCGTCACCAGAATCGCGACCGCGACCGACAGCAGCAGCGCCGGAATCTGCGCCACCAATCCGTCGCCGATGGTGAGCAGCGCATAGGTGCGGCCGGCATCGGCGAGCGACATGCCGTGCTGGGCGGCGCCGATGATGGTGCCGCCGAATAAATTGATGAACACGACCAGGATGCCGGCGATGGCATCGCCGCGCACGAACTTGCTCGCGCCATCCATCGCGCCGTAGAAGTCGGCCTCCTCGCGAACTTCCTGACGGCGCACGATGGCGTCGGCCTGGGTGATGATGCCGGCGTTCAAATCCGCATCGATCGCCATCTGCCGGCCGGGCATCGCGTCCAAGGTAAATCGCGCGCTGACTTCCGAGATGCGGCCAGCGCCCTTGGTGATGACAACGAAGTTGATGATCACGAGCACGGTGAACACCACCATGCCCACGGCGTAATTGCCGCCGACCACGAACTGGCCGAATGCCGCGATCACGTGCCCCGCCGCATGCGCGCCGGTGTGGCCGTTGATCAACACGATACGCGTCGAAGCGACGTTGAGCCCCAGGCGCAGCAGCGTCGCGCCCAACAGCACGGTCGGGAAGGTCGCAAATTCGAGCGCCCGTCTGACGTAGATCACCGCCAGCAAGATCATGATGGACAGCGAAATGTTGAAAGTGAAGAAAACGTCGAGCAAGAACGCCGGCAGCGGCAACACCATCATGGCGAGAACCACCATGACCAGAACCGGCACGCCCAAGCCGTTGCGCGCGAATTCGCCGAAAGTCGCTATCGTGGCGCGTGCGTTCATGGGTCGAGATCGCCGCTAACTTGCGGATTGGGGCGCGCCAATCGCGCCGCAATGGTCGGGTTCAGGGTGCGCACTCTGAAGATGTACGACAGCACCTGCGCCACGGCCACGTACAGGCCGGCCGGGATTTCCTTGTTCAAATCCGTCGAGCGATACAGCGCCCGCGCCAGTTTCGGCGATTCAAACACCGGCACGCGATGTTCCTCGGCAATGCGGCGGATATTCTGCGCGACGAGGTCGAGGCCCTTGGCGAGTACGCGCGGCGCGCGCATGGTCTTCGGGTCGTATTTCAAGGCCACCGCAAAGTGCGTCGGATTGACGATCACCACGTCGGCGGCCGGCACCTTGTGCATCATGCGGCGCCGTGCCAGCGTCTGCTGCAGCTGCCGGATGCGCTGCTTCGTCTCCGGGCGCCCGTCCGACTCTTTGGCTTCGTCGCGCAATTCCTGGCGTGTCATACGCAACGTGCGCTTGAACTGAAACAGTTGCAGCGGAACATCGACGATGGCGACGAGCGCCAGCGAACCGCTCAGCCAGACGAACGACCAGCCGAGAAGTCCCACGCCACGGCCGATGGCGGCGCGCGGCTCCATGTGCCCGAGCGCCAGCACATCGCGGAAAATCGACGACACGATGGCCGCGCAAACGCCGCCGACGACCGCGCATTTCATGAGCGCCTTGCCGAGTTCCGCGGCGCCGCGCAGACCCAACAGCCGCTTGATTCCGGCCAGCGGACTCAACCGCGTGAAATCCGGCACCATCGCTTGCATGCTGAAATTCCAGCCGCCGAGCCCGACCGCCGCCAACACTACCAAGCCGATCAACGCGCCGAACACCGGCAGCAGCACGGCGGTCGCGCTCATCGCGGCCTCGCTCAGCGAACTGAACATCGTGTCGGGATCTTGCAGCCGCGCCGGATCGATGCTGAGTGCGTGACGCATGATCTGCGACAGGTGCGTGGCCAGCGTGCCGCCGATGGCGATCAGGGTCGCGCTGCCGCCGATCATGGTTGCGAAATTGGTGAGTTCGCGCGAGCGCGGTACTTGGCCGCGCTCGCGCGCATCTTGCAGACGGCGTTGCGAAGGTTCTTCGGTGCGTTCGCCGCCTTGCTCGCTTTCGGCGGCCATCAGCGAACACCCGGCGCCGGTGCGCCGACCAGTTCGCCGACGGCCGTCAGCGCGCTGTCAATGAGGCTGGAAATACCCGACATGATGCCGCCGAGGCCGGCGATCAGCACGAAGAATCCGCACAGCAGCGTGATGGTGAAGCCGATGCCGAACAGGTTCAGCTGCGGCGCCGCGCGCGTGACCACGCCGAGCGCCAGATTGACGATCACGAGCGCGATGACCGCCGGCAGCGCGATCAGCAGCCCCGTCTCAAAAACACGCGTCCCCCACAGCACCACCGACCACAGCAAATTCTTGTCGATCTGCGCGGCGCCGATCGGCAGTGTCTGAAAGCTCTGCGCGAGCGCGCTGAGCAGCACCAGATGCCCGTTGATCGCGAGATACGAGAGGATGCCGAATATCATGAACATCTGACCGAGCACGGTGGTATTCGCGCCGCGCTGCGGATCCACCAAGGTTGCAAACCCCAACCCCATGGTCAGCGAGATGGTCTGTCCGGCGAAGGTCAGCGCCTCGAAGGTCAGTTGCACCACCATGCCGATGGACACCCCGACCAGTACCTCCAATACCGCCGCCAGCAGCCCCGCGGCTGAGAAAATCGACAGCTCGGTCGGGGTTTGTATCAGCGGCGCCATCAAGAACGCCAGCGACAACGACAGGATGATTTTGACGAACCCCGGTATCGTCGTCTCGCTCGCAACCGGTGCGGCCAGCACGAATCCACCGACGCGCAAGGTCGGCCACCACAGGCGGCTCACCCACATGGATACATCGGCTGCATTGAGAGTCACGGGTTGCATGCGGGCGTTTAGCCGATCACTGCCGGGATGCTGGAATACAGGTCGCGCGTGAAATCGGCGAGCACGCGCAGAATCCACGGCCCGGCCACCAGCAACGTCAATACCAACAGCAATAATTTCGGAATGAAGCTCAATGTCGATTCGTTGATTTGCGTCGCCGCCTGCAGCATGCCGATCACCAAACCCGCGGCCAGCGCGGTCAGGAGCAGCGGCGCGGCGACCATCGAAGTGATGAGCAGCATGCGGTGCGCCAAATCCATGACGTTTTCGGGCGTCACAGGTGAAAACTCGAGGCGAGCGTGCCCATCAACAGCGTCCAGCCATCCACCACCACGAACAGCATGATCTTGAATGGCAGGGAGACGAGCACCGGCGACAGCATCATCATGCCCATCGACATCAACACGCTGGCGACCACCAGGTCGATCACCAAGAAGGGAATGAATACCATGAAGCCGATCTGGAACGCGGTTTTCAGCTCGCTGGTCATGAAGGTCGGAATCAGCACCGTCAGCGGAACATCGTCGGCGCTGGCAAATTGCGCTTTTCCGGAGAGCTTGGTGAAGAGCTGCAAGTCGTTTTCGCGGGTCTGTGCCAGCATGAATTTCTTGAGCGGCTGCAAGGTGCGCTCGATGGCCACTTCGCCCGCCATCTGACCGTCGAGATACGGCTTGATGCCGGTCGCGTAAGACTGCTCCAACGTGCCGCCCATCACGAAAAAGGTCATGAACAGCGCGAGGCCGGTGAGAATTTGATTCGACGGGGTGGTCGCCATGCCAAGTGCCTGGCGCAGAATCGACAGCACGATGATGATGCGGGTGAACGCCGTCATCGCCAGCAGCATCGCCGGCAATAGCGTCAGCACCGTCATCAGGATCAGTATCTGAAACGTCAGCGAGTAGGTCTGCACGCCGTCGGCGGCGGTCTTGATCGCAATCGCCGGCAGCGTCGCCTGGGCGTGTGCCGCGGCGAGCGGCAGCAACACCAGCGCGGCCGCAAGCATGCGCCGTACGTTCATGCGGAATCGCCCGGGCGGTGCATCAGGTCGCGCAGCCGCTCCGCGAATGGCGGCGTGCGCGCGCCTGCCTTGAGCACGATGGGCGCGGCCAGCGGCGTCAGCGCCACCGGTCCCGAGGGGCCGAGTCCCAA
>CAYRAC010000125.1:0-8727 GCA_964422045.1 uncultured Steroidobacteraceae bacterium | reverse complement strand
TATCGATCGCAAACACGATCTGAATGCCGCGGCGGTTGACGAGTTCCCAGTGAAACCCGAGCAGCGGTTCGGCGAGCGCGACGAACAGCAGCGCGAGCGACAGCAGCAACAGCAAGCGCCGCGCGCGGCGGCGCCAGATCGAGACCGATTGGGTTAGCTGCGTGCGCAGGTGCGCGGCGACGAAGCGTGCGAGCGCGGCGTGTTGACGTACATCGTAGAAGTGCCACAACAGCAGCAGCAGCGAGCAGGCGATGGCGCCGGCCAGCAGCCACAGCGGATGGCCGAAAGTCACGGCAGCCTCCGAAAGCGGGTGTGCTGCAGCAGCAATCCGAAACCTAAGAAGGCGACGGACGGGATCAGCGCCCAGGAATACAATTCGTCGTAGTGTTCGAACTTCTGCACGGTCTGCGCAGTTTTTTCCAGGCGGTTGATCTGTTCGTAGATCTTCTGCAATGAATCGGTATCGGTGGCGCGATAGAAGGAGCCGCCAGTTTCGCTGGCCACGGTTTGCAGCGTCTTCTCATCCACGTCGACCTTGTCCATGACCAGGTGCATGCGGCCGGCCTGGTCGCGCACCGGAATCGGCGCCATGCCGCGCACGCCGACACCGATGGTATAAATCTTGACACCGAGCGCTCGCGCCGCCTCGGCGGCGGCGATGGGCGCGATCTTCCCGGTGTTATTCATGCCGTCGGTGAGCAGAATCACGACCTTGGATTTCGCCTGCGTGCTGCGCAGCCGGTTGACGGCCGCTGCGATCGCCGAACCGATGGCCGTGCCGTCGTCGTTGCCCGCGGCCGTGCTGACGCGCTCGAGGTTCTGTTGCAGCCAATCATGATCGAGGGTGAGCGGGCTCACCAAGTAGGGCGCGGCGGCGAACGCAATCAGTCCGATGCGATCGTTCGGGCGCTCTTCGATGAATTTCGCGACCACGGACTTGACCACCTCGATGCGATTGACGCGCCGATCATCGACCAAGAAATCGAGCGCCTGCATCGACCCCGAGACGTCGAGCCCGAGCACGATGTCGATGCCGTTGGCCGTGACCTCGGTGCGGCTCTGGCCGCGCTGCGGGCGCGCGAGTCCGACGATCATGAACGCCGCGGCGATGAGGGGCAGCAGCCATACCCAGCCGCCGCTGCGCGCGCGCGTGCGGCGTGCGACATCGCGCGCGAGACCGACATCGGAAAATTCGATGGCGGCGACCGGGCCGCGCCGGCCGCGCAGCAGCATCACGATGGGCAACGCCGCCAGCAGCCACAGCCATTCGGGTTGCAAAAAGCGAATCATGCGACGACCGCCGTCCCTGCCGCGCCCGCGGGACTCGTGCCGATGACGAAGCCGCGCGCACTCTCATACAAGGCTTCCATGTGGGCCGTCGACAGCGACAAGCCGGCGAACTTGGCGAGATCGCATTGCCGCAGGAACTCGGCCAGCAGGGCGCGATGCGCGGACAACGGCGATTTCTCGGCGGCGAGAATGTCATGCAAGAACTCTTCCGAGGTTTGATGAGTCGCCGTGATGTTGAATCCGGCTTCGATGTACTGGCGCACGGTGTCGGAGATCGCCGAGGAGAACTCGCGTACGGTGGCGGGTTGCATCAGCGTGCGCAATTGCTCGAGGCGCAACAGGGCGAGTTCGAAATATTGCAAAATTCGCGTGCGCGGTCGGCGCCGCCAGCGCCACCCGGCGTAGATGAGGGCTGCCAGCACCCCGGCCGCCGCCAAGCCCTCGAGCAGCAATCCCCAAGGAAACAGCGGTCGCGGCCCGCGGATATCGCGGATGTCCTCTTGAGCGTGGGCCAGCGTCGCGACGAGCGCAGCCGCCGCCGCGGCGCACACCCGGCATGCGCGTTGTTTCATGGCCGGGCGCTCATACGCGCCGGCGCTCGCGCGTTTTAAAGAACCGCTGCAGTACGGCCATGTACGGCGTGTCGGTCTTGAGTTCCATGGTGTCGATGCCTTCGGCACGAAAATCACTGACCATGCGCTTGGCGCGCTCCAAGGCGAGTTCGTTGAAGCGCTTGCGCACGGCGGCACTGCCGGTGTCGAGTTCTATGACCTCACCCGTTTCCGCATCCTCGAGAGCGAGCACCCCGACGTTCGGCAGCTCTTTCTCGCGCGGATCTGCCACCTGCACCGCGATGAGATCGTGGCGTCGGTTGGTCTGGCGCATGGCGCGGCGCAGCTCGGCACGGGTGGCGGCCGGATCACCGGGCGATAGAAAATCGGAAATCAGGAACACGATGGCGCGGCGGTGCAGGACGTGATTGGCGACATCGAGCGCCTTGACGCTGTCGGTACCTCGGCCCTCGGGCGTATGGTAGAGAATGTCGCGCACCACGCGCAGCACGTGCCGGCGGCCTTTCTTCGGCGGCAGATAGCGTTCGACTCGGTCCGTATAGAGCAGCAGGCCCACCTTGTCGCTGTTGCGAATCGCCGAGAACGCCAAGACGCTCGCGAGCTCGGCGGCGAGCTCGCGCTTGGCTTTATCGGCGGATCCGAAATTTCCCGACGCGCTGATGTCGACCAGCAAGAGAATGGTGAGCTCGCGCTCCTCGGTGAATTTCTTGACGAAGGTACGGCCGGCGCGCGCCGTGACGTTCCAGTCGATGGTGCGCACTTCGTCCCCGGGGCTGTACTCGCGCACTTCGTCGAAATCCATGCCGCGGCCCTTGAACACCGAATGGTATTCGCCGGCCAGACTGTCGTTGACCATGCGGCGCGTGCGGATTTCGAGCTGCCGCATGCCGCTCATGATGGTCTTGGTGGATTTGGAGCTATCGGCCGGCATCGCGAAACTTAAGGCACGGGCAGGGCGTCGAGAATGCTGTGAATGACATCCTCGGAGCTGACATTCTCCGCTTCCGCCTCGTAGGTCACGGAAACGCGGTGGCGCAGCACGTCCAAGGCGACGGTCTTCACGTCCTGCGGGGTCACGTAGTGACGGCCGTTGAGGAAGGCCATGGCGCGGGCGGCCAACGTCAGGTTGATGGTCGCGCGCGGCGAGGCGCCGGTCTGGATGTAGCCGTCGATCTTCAGCGACTTTGCGACCGGCGGCCGCGTCGCGAGCACGAGATCGACGATGTAGTTGCGGATTTTCTCATCGACGTAGAGCGAATTCACGACATGGCGGGCATTCAATATTTGCGCCGCCGACACGACGGGTCGGACCACGGGTAAAGGCTCGGAGGTCGCCATCGCATCCAAAATGGCGCGCTCCTCTGCCCGATTCGGGTAGCCCACGATCACCTTCATCATGAAGCGGTCGATCTGCGCCTCGGGCAGAGGATAGGTGCCCTCTTGCTCCAGCGGATTTTGGGTGGCCAAGACCAAGAACGGGCTCGGCAGCGGGTAGGTCTCATCGCCAATGGTGACCTGGCGTTCCTGCATGGCTTCGAGCAGCGCGCTCTGCACCTTGGCCGGCGCGCGATTGATTTCGTCGGCGAGAATGAGGTTGCTGAAAATGGGTCCGTGCTTGGTGCGAAAGGCGCCGTCCTGCGGGTTGTAGATCATGGTGCCGACGATGTCGGCCGGCAGCATGTCGGGCGTGAATTGCAGGCGCTTGAAACGCACCGCGATGCACCCCGCCAGGGTCTTGAGCGCCAGCGTTTTGGCAAGCCCGGGCACGCCCTCGAGCAGCACATGGCCGTTGGTGAGGAGCGCGATCAGCAGCCGGTCCAGAAGGTGCTTCTGTCCGACGATGATGCGCGCCATCTCGGCTTGCAGGGGCGCCACCCAGATGGAGTTTTCCATGACGGTTTCGCGCGCGGCGCGCATGACGGCATCGCTATCGATCGCCGCAGGTCGTTGATTCATCAGCTAAAATCCTCGTTGACGGGGGTTGCGAAGCCGGCTGGACGACGCCTCCCTTGGAGTTTCGGGCCCCCCTTGAGGTTCCCTTACTCCTACGGGTGATTCTCGCCCACATCCTTGTTGGGGTTGATCAAGTATTTTTGACCGGTTGCGCTCTTGCTGTAAATGGCGATGGATTTGAGGTTGAGCGCGTCGAGAAGGGAGATTTCGCCGGCGTAGTGGCTGGCAAAGGTGGTCTTCAATTCGGCGGCGACCCGTTCCTTCAGTTGTTGGGTGCGGGCCGGCCCCAGTTTTTGCAGGTAGGGGGTGACCAGCCAGCCGCCGACTCCCCAGGCCATGCCGAAACTGCGGCTGAGCTCGAGGGGGCCCGTCCCGAGACCGCCGTAGACATAGACCTGCTTGTGAACCGGGGAACCGTAGCGGCTGTATTGCGTCGATTTCCTGAGCAGTGCCGCCTCCATGCACATCAGGATCTGGCCGGCGAGTTTGCCGCCGCCGATGGCATCGAAGCCCAAGGTCGCCCCACTCGCGGCCAAGGCCTCGATGAGCTCCGGAATGAAATTCGGCGCGTTCGAGTCGCACACGAACGTGGCGCCCTGGGAGCGCAACAGCTCGGCCTGCTCCTGACTGCGCACGATATTCACCAAGGCAATGCCCTCATTGATGCAAATTCGGTTGAGCATTTGGCCGAGGTTCGAGGCTGCGGCGGTGTGCACCAGGGCGGTGTGGCCTTCGCTGCGCAGGGTCTCGATCATGCACAGCGCGGTCAACGGATTCACGAAGGACGAGGCTCCCTCGGCGGCGGTGGCGCCGGCGGGCAACACCAGGCATTGCTCTACCGGCACGCTGCGGTACTGCGAATACATGGCACCGCCGAGCGCGGCGACGGTCTTGCCCTTGAGGGCCTGCGCCGCCGCCGATGAACCGGCTTCGATGACGACGCCCGCGCCTTCGTTGCCGATGGGCATGGACACATCGAAGCGCGACTTCATGCCGCGAAGCACGGCCTCGGGAACCTTCGCCACCACGACCGGCTCGCGCCGCGTGCCTCGCTGGCTCGCTTGGCTCAAGTCGGCCCCGGCAAACAACAGGCCGAGATCGGAGGGGTTGAGGGGTGCCGCCTCCACCCGGATCAGCACCTCGTTGGCGGCGGGCGTCGGCGTGGGCACGCGGGTCAAGGACAATTCGAGTTCGCCGCTCGCCTTGACGAGCGAACGAAGTTGCAGACCGGTTCGAGCGACTTCTGATGGCATGGCGTATTCCTCAATTCCCGTGGCGGTGCGCGATGCTACACCGGCGTTTAGGTAAGCGGCGAGTGGGCGCGCCCGATTGCCGCGCCTAAGGGCGTTACCAGGTAGAATTTCCGCCCCAAGAACGCAACTTGTCCGACCCTCAGGATTCGATTATGGGAATTATCCGCTGCCGCACGCTCGGCGCGGCCCTGCTGATCGCCGCGGCCGCGGCCACGGCGGCGCCCGAGGCCTTGCTGCAGGACATCGCGAACGCGCCGCAGCCCGCGCAGCTTGAGGCCACGGTTCAAACCCTGGTCGGCTTCGGCACGCGACACTCCCTGTCCGATACCGCCTCGCCCAAGCGCGGCATCGGCGCCGCGCGGCGTTGGGCGCAGTCGCGTTTCGAGCAGATCAGCCGCGACTGTGACGGCTGCTTGAGCATCGTGACGCCCTCGCAGACGGTCACCGGCGCGCGCGTGCCGAAACCGGCCGAGATAATCGATGTGGTGGCGATCCAGAAGGGCACGACCGATCCCGAGCGGGTCATCGTGCTGACCGGACACATCGATTCACGGGTCACCGACCCGATGAATGCGACGGCGGATGCGCCCGGGGCCGACGATGATGCGTCGGGTGTTGCAGTGGTCATCGAGGCGGCGCGAATCTTGAGCCGCCACAAGTTCCCGGCCACCCTGGTGTACGGTGTGCTGTCGGGCGAGGAGCAAGGCCTGTACGGTGGCAAGGTGCTCGCGGATTATGCCAAGGCCCAGGGCTGGCGCGTGGAGGCGGATCTTAACAACGACATCGTCGGCGGTACGCGCGGGCTGAACGGGGTGGTCGATAACACGCGGCTGCGTTTGTTCTCTGAGGGCACCCGCGATGAGGAGAGCGCCGAGGCCGCCAAGCAGCGGCGCTCCGAGGGCGGCGAGAACGATTCGGCGTCGCGCAATGTGGCGCGCTACGTCAAAGCCGTCGCGGAATCGTATCTGCCGAACTGGACAGTCGCGCTCGTGTATCGTTTGGACCGCTTCGGCCGAGGCGGTGATCACTCCGCGTTCAACGCGCAGGGCTTTCCGGCGGTGCGCTTTACCGAGAATGCCGAGGACTACCGTCACCAGCACCAGGATCTTCGCAAGGAGGGCGGCGTTGAGTTCGGTGACACGATTGCCAACGTCGATTTCGCGTATCTCGCGCGTGTCACCGCCACCAATGCGCTCGCGGCCGCATCGATGGCCTTGGCGCCGCCGCCGCCGGACAAGGTCAAAATCGAGGGCGCGGTCACCGCGGATACGCGACTGTCGTGGAGCGCGGCGCCCGGATCGCCGGCGCAAAGCTATCGTGTGTATTGGCGCGACACGACCGCGCCCGCGTGGTCGCACTCACGCGACGCGGGCAATCATGAAACGCTCACCCTCGATAACATGGCCATCGATGATTTTTCATTCGGCGTCGCCAGCGTGGCGGAGGATGGATCCGAGAGCCCGGTGGTGTTTCCGGGGCCCGCGGGAGCGTTCTGGGCGCATTGATGGCTTCACGCGCCTTCTACGGTTGGTGGGTCGTGGCCGCCGCTTTTGCCGTGACCTTCATCGGCTTCGGCAGTGCCTACACGTTCAGTGCCTTCATTGAGCCCCTGCAGCGGGATTTCGCCGCCTCACGCGGATCGGTGTCGCTGGTCTTCTCATTGGCGGGATGCCTGTACTTCGGCCTGGGAGTCCTCAGCGGGCCGCTCGCCGACCGCTGGGGTTCACGGCGACTCGCCGTCGCCGGCATGTTGCTGGTGGGAGTCGGCCTCGCGGTGGCGAGCGTCGCAAGGACCCTCGCCGAGGTTTACCTCGCTTATGGTTTGGGCGTGGGATTGGGGGTCGGCTGCTCCTATGTGCCGGCGCTCGGCGCCGTGCAGCGTTGGTTCGTCAAGCGGCGCGGCTTTGCATCGGGGCTTGCGGTGAGCGGCATCGGCGTCGGCACGTTGGTGATGCCGCCGCTCGCGGCCTTCTTGGTCGGCGCTCTCGGCTGGCGTCACGCCTACCTCGTTCTCGGCGTTGTCGCCGCAGTGGTGGGCGCGGGCATGGCGCTGCTGATCGACAACGACCCGCGCGATCGAGGGCTCGCGCCGGACGGGGACCCCCTCGAGGCGGCGGTGGGCCGTGCCGCGCGGGCGCCGGGCTTTTCGCTGCGCGAGGCGATCCGCTCGCGACGCTTCGCCGGACTCTATGCGGCGTGCCTGATTTGCTCCTTCGGCCTGTTCGTTCCCTTCGTGCATCTCATTCCGTATGCGATCGATCACGGGGTGACTCGCTCCTCGGCGGTGTTGTTGTTGGGCGCGGTCGGGGTGGGCAGCACCGGCGGACGGTTCTTGCTCGGCGGCGTCGCCGATAATCTGGGCCGCGAGCTTGCACTGCTCTTGATGTTCGTCGGCATGGCGTGCGCCATGCTCGTGTGGCTGTTCTCATCGCTCTTCTGGGAGATGGCGCTGTTCGCCTTGACCTATGGCGTGTGCTACGGCGGCTTCGTGGCAATCCTGCCGGCGCTGGTGATGGATTATTTCGGCGGACGCAATGTGAGCGGCATCATCGGGGTGCTGTACACCAGCATCGCCTTGGGCACTCTGGTCGGCCCGAGCGCGGCCGGCTTCGCCTTCGACCTAAGCCACAGCTACACGCTGCCGATCCTGGCGAGCGTCTGCAGCAATCTGGCGGCGGCGCTCACGCTCAAAGTCATGGCGCGGCCCGTCACCGCGAAGGCGGTGGCGTGAATCCTGGCTTATTGGTGTTTGCTGCCGGGCTCATTGGCGGCACGATGAATGCCCTCGCCGGCGGCGGATCGTTCGTGACCTTGCCCGCGCTCATCTCCACCGGCATGCCGTCGGTGCTGGCGAACGCATCGAGCACCGTCGGCATGTATCCGGGTGCCGCGGCGAGCACTTGGGCCTACCGCGATAGCTTGGGACCCATCGGCGTCATCTCGCTGCGGCCGCTGGTGCTCGTGACCCTCGTCGGCGGCGCCATCGGCGCAGTATTGTTGTTATCCACGCCCTCGACGCTGTTCGATTTCTTTCTGCCGTGGCTGCTGCTGCTCGCGACCCTGACGCTGGCGTTCGGCCGGCCCTTGGGCGAGCGGCTGCGACGGCGCTGGCACATCCGGCCGTGGGCGGTGATCGCGGTGCAATTCGCGATCGGGATCTACGGCGGTTACTTCGGCGGCGCCATCGGCCTCATGATGACCGCCGTCTGGAGGCTGCTCGATACGCGCGACATCAAGAGTCTGAACGGACCGCGCACGCTGATGGTGACGGTCGCCAACACCATGGCGGTGCTGATTTTCATCGCGGCACATGCGGTGCGTTGGACGCAAACCATCGAGCTTCTGATCGGCGCCATCATCGGCGGCTATTGCGGTGCTTTGGTCGGACGGCGCGCACCCTCGTCGTGGATACGCGCGGGGACCTTGGTGATCGCGAGCAGCATCACCGGGCTGTTCTTTGCCCGAACATACTTTAACTTTCATTGACTAAAGATGAACTGCGCTCAATGAAAGGCAAGCCACTTCGCGGGCGGGCAACGGCGCCGCAGCACGGCGTGGCGCGAGCGATTTCAAAATTGGGCTTGGGCTCGCGCACGCAGGCTGCCGCGTGGGTGCGCGACGGCCGGGTTCGCGTCAATGCGCGCGTGGTGCGCGATGCG
>CAYRAC010000124.1:0-8756 GCA_964422045.1 uncultured Steroidobacteraceae bacterium | reverse complement strand
GGGCCACCTTGTCATCACTGTCACCCTCTCCGGCCTTGCGCAGCAATCCCACCAGCGCGGCGCCGTCTGCTCCTGGATCGTCCTTGCTTGCAAGATGCGGCGCTGCTGCCTGCAGCTTTTCAAGCCCAACTCATTACGCAAACGTCCCGCTGTAGTCGGCTCTCGGCCAACCGGTTGTAGCGATAGACCAGCATCTGTGCTGACAGCTCAGTGGGCGTGCATTGATCCAACGGCGTGTCGGCAAGTGACTTAGGATTTTCCTGCGTAGCCTCGGCTCCGACCGCGAAATACGACTGCGCCACGCGGGTCCGCGCGCGACAGCCTAGCGGACGCCAACAACTGCCAAAAACCGGAAAGCTTTCCGTCCAGAAATTCGATCTGCAGAGAGTGAGAAATCTCGTTATAAATCCGGAACTTATGGAATTGGTAGCGGGGGCACGCTTTGTTAACGCGCGCCTTATCTTCTTGAGCCGACCTACATCCCCTTCCACACCGGTTTTCGCTTCTCGCTGAACGCGCGGGCACCCTCCAAGAGGTCTTCCGATCGCACGACCTTTTGAACGGCATGCAGGCTGTCGTGGAGCTCAAACGCTTCATGCTCACCCAACACCCCACTGTGACGTAATAACTGCTTGATTGCCGGGTAGAGCAATGGAGGTCCATCCGCCAGTTGCCTGGCAACGTCGCGTGCCTTGGCGATGGCTTGGCCTTTGGGCACGATGTGATTCGCGAGCCCCCAATGTTTCGCCTCGACGGCGTCGATCCAGCGACCGGTCATGAGGATGTCCACCGCGACGTGGTAAGGAATTCGACGCCGTAGCTTGATCGTGCCGGCATCGGCCAATACGCCCACATTGATCTCCGGTAATGCAAAGCGCGCATGTTCTTCCATCACAATGAGGTCAGTGCCGAGGACGATTTCGAACCCTCCGCCGCAAGCAATGCCGTTGACCGCGGCAATAACAGGTTTGTCGAGATTACGTGGATAGTTCAGGCCGCCGAAGCCGCCGACCCCCCAGTCGGAATCCGACGCCTCGCCCTGCGCTGCGCCTTTCAGATCCCACCCCGGTGAGAAAAATCTCTCGCCCGTGCCGGTTATGATGGCGACGCGTAACCCCGGGTCATCCCGGAACGCCGTGAAAATCGCATTGAGGCGGCGGCTCGCTGCAAGATCGATCGCGTTGACTTTTGGCCGGTCCAGAGTGACTTCGAGGATCGCTCCGTCTCGCGAAGCTCGGACGCCATCTTGAGTGGACTGAAGAACTGACATATTGAGATCGCTCCTTTAAATATCGGTAAACCCGGTAGGATCCGCCCCCGTCTTTTCGTCTAGTTTTTCTGCGTTGTTGGCGCGTCTGAGCGTTCCCCTTGGTAAGCGTCCCAGGCCTCATTGATGAGGTAGGCCTGGATTGCGGGCAGGTCCCCATTGGTGAGTTCGTCATCGAATCTGCCCATTCCGCCAGATTCCAAGGCGCCCCTCAGAACAATCGCGCCGAGCGTATCGATCGAATAGATGGCAGGACTTCGAGTCAAATCGGGTGAGATCGCAGGTGTATTTAATGCGTGACACCTCGCGCAATGCATGACAAAAAGGTCACCGCCTGCCTTTACGAGATCCGCAGATCCCGTGCGCGCCAATGCCGGCTCTTCTCGAGATGCCGGCATCGCCCTACGAGGCGGGGTTGGCGTTCTAGGCAAGCCGTCAAGTGCAAATGTCAGGATCCTGTCTTCATTGACGTAGTCCCAAGCCGCCGTACCTACGAAGTTGAGAAACATGCCGCCATGACCACAGAGCACGGAGACATATTGCTTCCCGCCGAACTCGAAGGTCATCGGAGCGGCCATGATCGCACTCCCTGTCCGGATGGTCTTCAAGATCCTTCCGGTCTTTGCCTCATAAACCACCAAGGCGCCGTCTTCCCGACCGGCGAATACCAGTCCCCCTGCCGTCGTCATGGTGCCGCCGTCTAACACCGCGTAGTCCTGCGAAGTCTGTTGTTCCCACACGACCCGGCGCGTTACCGGGTCCCACGCTCTGACGAGACCGCGAAGAAGAGATCGATTGTTCCGAGCCGGCGCCTCGAAACGAGGCAAGGGGCCGACCAGCGATTCCCAAAAATCATACGAAAGCATTTTGTCCGGTACGATCTCCGTTATCCCGAATTGCTGGTCGAGCCAACTCAGGCGCGATCCGCGGTTCTTCGCGACGTCGGCAAGAATGCTCCCCGTCACGAGGACCGGGATATACACGAGTCCTGTCCGAGGGCTGTATGACATAGGCGGCCATGAGTGGGCGCCCAGCACGCTTGGATAAACGATTTTCGGTCCCGCGTTATAGTCAGTAGTCGTCCTATTCACGATTGGACGGAGTTCGGCGTCCAAACCCGTGGCCCAATTCATATACGCGAAGGGTGAGCCACTAATGGGCTTACCGCTCTGGCGGTCAATGACGTAGAAGAATCCGTTCTTGTTCGCCTGCATCAACACCCGGTGCTTCACCCCGCCGATACGCAAGGAAGCAAACACCAGGTTCGCTGTTGCGTCGAAGTCCCAGATATCCCCCGGTGTCGTTTGGTAGTACCAAGCCAACCTGCCGGTGCGAGCATGTACCGCCACAATGGATGCGGCATACAGCCGATCGCTGGCAGTCCCGCCAGCCCAATCCCTTGGCGCGTTATAGGGTGCAGCGTTTCCTGTTCCAAAATAGACAAGATCTAAATCGGGGTCATAGCTCATCTGACCCCATACAGTCCCTCCACCCCCAAACTTTGGATCACGCCCGGGGTCCCAAGTTCTCGATGCAGCAACCAGAGCTGGGTCGGGGCTTTGCTCTCCAAGCCTTGGAACAGTGTAAAACCGCCACACCAGCTGACCTGACTTCAGATCGAAAGCGGAAACGTAACCTCGTACTCCGCCGGTGAGGTTGTCGCCTCCCGCATTGCCGACGATCACCAGTCGATCGGTAACGAGCGGGGGTCCTTCACAGACATATCCCGGTGCATGCTCCGCCAGGGTGTCCGTCTGCCAAACGACTTGTCCCTTCGTCGCGTCCAGCGCAAAGAGATGACAATCCGTGGATATCGTAAAGACGCGGTGATTGAGAACCGCTATGCCGCGCGTCACTACGTCGGAGGCGGCCCATTTCGCAAATTGGCCACCGTTCTGAGGTGTGAATCTCCAAATCTCGTTGCCGGTGACTGCGTCTAGCGCGTAGACACTGCCCCAGATGCCGGGGAAATACAGCACGCCGTCCACGAACAGCGGCGTCGCGTCCATACCTCTGTACGTCCCCGTCTTGAACTCCCAGACAAATCCGAGCCTGTCGGCATTTGAGGAGTTGATCTCGCTAAGGGGCGAATAGTATGTGCCATCCAAAGTTCGGCCCATGGCGGCCCACGATCCAGGATCGCGGTCAGCGTTTTCGCTGTCCGGCTCCGATTCGTGGGCCATCAAGCATTTGCATGACAGGAATAGGAGCGCTATCAGGCACGAAAGGTTCATGACAGCTTGCCGTCGCCGGTACTCCTTGGAACGAATCATCTAATTCGTCTAGGACGCCAATATCGAGCGAGCCAAGAATAGCGATGAGAGCGTACGAGCCTCTGAGATCTCCCCCGTGATAGCGACCTGATCCAGGCGCGCGATTGGCCAATAGACTAGTTCCAGGGGTTCGGGCTCATCGCCGCCGAGGGCGCACGGTGTCAGCTTAGTGGCAAGGAACACCTCCGCTTGATAGCCGAGAATTCCCGGTGCCAGCGTCAACGTGTGGAGTGGCCTCAAGTGGCCTGCGCTGAATCCCGTCTCCTCCATGAGTTCGCGATTGGCCGCTGCGATAGCGGACTCCCCCGGTTCGATGCGCCCCATCGGCAAGCTGAGTTCAAAGCGATCAAGGCCCACGGCGTATTCCCTCACCAGGAGTACCGTCGTAGGGTCTGGCATCGCAACGACAAGCGCCGTTTCCGCGCGCGGCCCGGACGCTATGCGTTCGAATTCGCGCCGGCTGCCGTTAGCGAACTTCAGTTGAACACTTTCAATGTGGAAGAGACGAGACCGTGCGGCCGTGTGCACGCTAAGTATTTGCGGCTTGTTGCGTGTCGCACCCGTTGGCGCGTGTGGATCCCGTAACGCCTTGATAATCATTAAGACTCGCTTTGACGCGTGAGCCGGCAAAATTCGCCGGCTCGATACAGAAGAGGCGCAGCGTTGCCCACGCGCACATCGACGACGTTGGCGAGATAAATAGCATGGGTACCGCAGGTCAGGTCTGTGTTCACGCTGCAATCCAGGGCGACAATCGCATCCGCCATCGCCGGGCTACCGGTCGTCATCACGACCCAAGTGATTCCGGCGAAGCGCTCTTGCGCTGCGAGTTTTGTCTGCGAGAAACGCCGGGCTCGATCCTCGTGCTCCTCGGATAGAAAGTTCACAACGAAACGTCGCGATCGGGCAATCAATGAGTGCGCGGTGGCCCCTCGATTGACACACACGAGAATCTGCGGCGGATCGGCAGTGACCGAACAGACGGCCGTGGCAGTCAGTCCGTTCGCCTCACGGTCATACTGCGTCGTCACGATGGTTACCGCCGCGGGAACTCGACGCATTGCGTCTCGATACCGCTCGGCATCGACTGACACTGGCCATTCTGTTCTTGTCATGCGCGCCAACCTTGGTTTTTATAGATGTAACCGAAGGACGCCGGTAAATCCCCGCTCATGACTTTCAGCATGGGGAAAGCCGCCAAAGTGCGTTCGCCCTTAAGTTGGCCGCACTTCCCTGCGTACAACCACGGCGTTTATTCGTTTCGCGCTGTAAGTGCCGCACTTCCTGCGGCGCCGCCGATTCCGGCGACCGGGCTCTGCTGCGATATTGCTGCGGGGACTCCCCAGTCCAGCGCTTGAACGCCTGTCGAAAATTCGCCGTGTCACTGTATCCAAGGATCTCGGCAATCGCCTCTATACTCTGGGACGTCTGGGTCAAATATCGCACCGCCAAGCCCTGGCGTGTCTCCGCCACGATCTCCTGATAAGAGGTCTGAGCATCCTCCAATCTTCGCCGCAACGTGCGTGTCGAGACGAACAGTCGACTCGCTACTTGGGAGAGCGTGGGCACGCTGCCGTTGGCACTTCGGACCATTCCACGCACCCTCCGGCGTATCTCGTCACACCTGCGAAGACTTAAAATCAGCTCGTCGCAGGTGCGCAAACAGCGCTGGTGTGTCGTGGCATCTGCCTGCGGGAACGGTGCGTCGAGCAGAGCGCCATCAAATGAGACGTAACTCGTTTCCGTTCCACACACAACCGGCGCCCCTAACAGCGCCTCCAGCTGTCGGCGCAGCTCTGGGGGGCTCGCGAGCTCGATCCGGCTGACCCGGCAACCAGACAAATCGCGCAACAACGTGCACAACTTGGCGACCTCGAGCTGCGAGCACAGCTCAAGAAGCCCTGGAGTGAGACCGAAGCAATTGTTGAGAGCCAACCGCGCCTCGCCTCCCGACTGCTCCAGGCTTACCTGCACTTTTAGACACAACAGGGCGCCATACTCGACAACGATCTGTAAGGCATGGCGCAGCGAGGCGCTGCTTAGCAGCGCTAACCCCGCAATCCCATAGCTGGTTGGATGCAGTCCCAAACCCACGCTGACCGCTATCAAAGGATCGCCCACTATCCCTGAGGCCGCCCGCAGCATGCTCAGCTGCTGGTACACAGAGACCGGAGTGTCGCGATGCGACAGCGGCGAGCGATTCTCAATCCCGCGCTCGGACAAGCACCTGCCGATCGCGAGCGCTTCCGAGGTCGCCAGCAACATGTCTTCCGGTGAGAACCTTGGAACCTCCGCCCAACGGATCATAGAACCCTCCGCTTCGATGCCCATGTCGGTTGCCCCCAATGACAGGTCGCATATACCACGTTTACTAGGTCATGTGTATCATTTACACTATATCGGGTGACCTGACAAGATATTTGAGTGAAATTGACGGCGCCGCTGACGTCCGCCGGCAATGACGAGCGTCGCAAGGACGGAGCAATAGGCGACTAGGCTCAAGGTGTGCAAAACTTGGATGTCATGAAAAGCCAACTGCCGAGCAGCTATAACCCCGCAAAGGCAGCCAAGCTGCTGAATCAAAGGGAAACTCCCCGCGATCGGCTGCGGGAGAAGCGCATTGAGGAGATCGTCGAGGTGGCGGTCGAGCTGTTCGCGAAGGAAGGAGCGAGCGGATTTTCCATGCGGCGCGTCGCGAGCCTAGCTGGCGTCACGCTCAGCACTCTGCAGCACTATTTCGGGAAGGGCGAGAATCTACTGCAGATTACGATCAACTCGATCACCGCCCGCTACATCGACAGACTCCGAGCCATCGAACATGACAGAAGCCTGCCGGCTCGGGAACGATTTCATGTGATTACGGATGAGATCATCGGCTGGTCCACGGATCCGATTGTCAGCGCGTGCTACTTTGAGCTTTACGCTCTTGCATCGAAAGACAAAGAGGTGGCGAGGCTCATCGAGGAGGTCTACGTCGCCTATCACGGCCTGCTGACCGATTTCGTGGCGGAACTCAATCCCGCCCTGACGCGCGATCGAGCCGCAATGATCGCTCTGATGATCGGTGCGCATATCGACGGCGTCATGATCTTTCGTTATCGGGGGGCGCCCGCCTTGCCCGGCACGGATGAGAAGGTCATCGCTGCCATGAAAGATGCCTGGTTGCGGGAAATCTTCTGTCCGGCCTCCGACGGACGAGAGGACCGCGCCAGCGCATCCAGCGTTGCAGGCCTGCGTAACTCGCAGCCGCTCCCTCCTTGCCCGCGTGTACCCGGCGCACCGCACCTTCGCATTGGCCACCACCCTGACTTTGCACCGCCGTCTCAGTCTGTTGCGCCACTGATCGCGCAAAAACGCACCAAGCACCGCCGGAGTACATAGCGTTACGGAGCGCCTGAGCAGGTACCGTCGCCTCCCGTGCCACGCACGCACGCACGATCCTTGCGGGCTCGCCAGCGAATATAGTGATAGATGGCATCGACGTCTGGGTCCGAGAAATCCGGATATTTCGGCATTCCCTGCAGCTGCAATATGCCGTTCAGCACGATTTCGCCGAGCGTCTTTCGATCCGCAGCAAGAGCAGAAGCGCGCAGATCGGGAGCCTGCCCGCCGCTCAATGCATCGGTGCCATGACAGTAATTGCAGTTATTATCGAATAGATGCTCGCCGCGCCTCACCTTCTCGTCATCAGGATGGAATCCCGGCATGTCGATCGGAACGACCTTAGCGACTGCGTGCACCGGTTCTAAGGCCTTGCCATCCAGCGCGAAGACAAACAGACCCCTCCCACCATCACGATAAGTCATCCGCAACCCTCCTGGGTCGCTCATGAAGCCCTCGATTGCCGGACCGCCGCCCCACCCTACGAGGACAGCTACGTACTGAACGCCGTCAACCGCATAGGAAATGGGTGACGCGGAAATCGGGCGCCCGCAATTGTAGTGCCACAATTTTTCACCGGTACTTGCGTCATAGGCGGCAAGATCCCCATTGGCCTGACCGATAAAGACGAGCGCGCCGGCGGTAGTCAGAGTACCTCCTGCCCAAAGGCCTGGTTGCTCTGCCTTCCAAACTTCCCGGTTCGTGCGCGGATCCCACGCCTTGAGCCAAGCCGCTTGCTTGAAGTCATCACTGCCCGTATTCGGCGCGGCTGGATCTCGACCAACGACATCCGAGTAACCTGTCCACATCTCGACTCCTTCCGCCTTGTAGGTATTGGGATCGATAGCTCGGGCGTCGTAAATCTGCTTGCCATCCATGCCGGGGATGTAGACCAACCCAGTCTTCGGGTTAAACGACGTCGACGGCCAGCTGTGAGCCCCATTCTCCCAAGGCCAGACAGTAATGACGGGCGAAGAGGCGCCGGCCGGCCGCATCCCTGGCGCTTCCACTGGTCGGCCGGTCTTCAGGTCGACGCGATCCGCCCAGGTAACGTGTGCGAACGTCTCCGCGGAGATAAGTTTGCCGTTGGAGCGGTCGATCACGTAGAAGAACCCGCTTTTGCCTGCCTGCATCAACACCTTCTTGCGCGTTGAACCGATGCGTATATCGGCCAGGACCAGGTCCTCTGTTGCATCGTAGTCCCAGTTGTCTCCCGGCACTGTCTGATAGTGCCAGGCGTACGCACCCGTGGCGGCGTCAAGCGCGATGATCGACGCGACGAACAGGTTGTCGCCTCCTGCCCGACCGCGAACCGTTTGATTCCATGGCGACCCATTGCCGGTCCCTAGGTAGACGCGATTGAACTCGGGATCGAAAGTCATCGCATTCCAAACGTTTCCCCCTCCGGTAGTCTTCCACCACTGCGAGCCCCACGTGCCTGCGGCCATTTTCATGGCTTCGCTTTCGTAACCCCGCGCGGGGTCTCCTGGCACTGTAAACGTCCGCCAAAGCTTCTTGCCGTCGAGTGCCGAGTACGCCGTCACGTACCCGCGGCTCGGACCAAAATCGCCGCCCGCGTTGCCGATCAATACGCGATCACCAAACACGAGCGGTGCTCCCGTGATGTAGAGATAGGGGGTGGATTTGTCGATGGTTTGCGTCGACCACAAGAATTTTCCCGTCTTCGCCTCAAGAGAGATCAGACGTCCGTCCGCTGTGGCCACGATGATCGTGCCTTTCCAGTATCCAAGACCTCGACTCGTGCCCCAGTTGTAAGCCATCCTGCGTGGTGTTTCGGCCAGCGCTTCTCGGGTCTTCGGATCGAATGACCAGAC
>CAYRAC010000123.1:0-8821 GCA_964422045.1 uncultured Steroidobacteraceae bacterium | reverse complement strand
AGCCGTTTTCAAAACGGCGACAGCGCCCCGGCTGTTTCACGTTCCATAACTGGCGGATGCGAGACGAGTCGAACGTCTACGGCCTTGCGACCCTGACACCGCTTTCGAGGCGGGCAAGCACGCCACATGCGCGCATCCAAAATTGGCGGAGGGCAGTGAACTCGAATCACACGCCATCGCTGGCGCCCTTCGTTTAGCAAACGAGCGCAGTCCCTGACTGCTTTACTCTCCAAACTGGTAGGACCGGCAGGGTGGGGGCCTGCGACCGTTCGGTTAAAAGCCGAATGACGTACACAAGCACGGCAACTACAGTTTCTCGATCGGGACCGCGGGCAGCTGCACGCTGGTGCTGCAAACCGTGCTGCCGCCGCTGCTGACAGCAGCTCGCTCGAGCCAGATTCGGATTTCGGGAGGAACGCACAACAAGGCGTCACCGCCGGTCGACTTCCTGCAGCGCGCCTATCTGCCGCTCATCGAGCGCATGGGACCGAAAGTGAACCTGGATCTCGTGCGCCATGGATTTTACCCGCGCGGCGGCGGTGAGATCCTGGCAACCATCACGCCAGTGCCGCGACTCGCACACTTGAGTCTCATGCAGCGCGGCAGCCGTCGTGGGGGCTATGCGGAAGCATACGTTGCCGCAATTCCCTTGCATGTCGCTCAGCGTGAACTGGAGATCGTCGGCAAAATGCTCAACTGGCCGGGCGAGCAACTGCACGTGCGTGGTCTAACAAATGACGTCGGGCCGGGAAATGCGCTCACCATTACAGTCGAGCACGATGCGGTCACGGAAGTATTTACGGGATTCGGCGAGAAGGGGGTCGCAGCAGAGCAGGTTGCGAAAGGAGCCGCAGAGCGCGCCCGTGCGTATTTGGCGGCTCCGGTTGCCGTTGGCCGGCATTTGGCCGACAAACTGCTCTTGCCGATGGCATTGGCGGGCGGCGGCGAATTCACGACGCTTCCTGTGAGCGCACACTTTCAGTCGCATGCGTCGATCATTGAGACGTTTCTTGGACGCCACGTGTCCGCGATTTCAAGTGATGGGGGCGTTCATGCGCGGATTGGCGAGCGATGAGAGCGACCGTGTGTTGAGCTATCGATCGGGGGAAGCGATTACGGCTGAAGCGACGACCGGCAGAAACCGGGCCAACTCCGGCTGGTGGGCACAGTGAAATAATCGCTGCCAAGCGGCCATTCTCGGCATGCTAGGCTGACGATTATTGAGCCCAGCCGGGACTGCAAGGAGCGCGCAAATGCCATTCGATAATTCCGTTCCGCTTATACGACGTTTTTCGTCGCCCATCTAATAGTTAGACTACTCAGGGGTGCTTCCATGGACTCGGATCAAGCTGTCGCTTCTCCCTCATTCGCTCCCACGGCAAATCCGCACGTGTTGTGGCGTCAACTATTAGGATTTGTACTCTGGGTCGGAGTACTCACGTTAGTCGCAGAGGGTCCGCTGGGCGCGGCGGCTTCCCTGGTACTTGGCGGCCTGGCATTCGCTGACGCGTGGCAATCGGGCATCTACAAGCATTCCGACCGTAATTCGTTTCTGAATATCTCGCCGATGGCCTGGGGCATTGTGATGGCGCTCCTCTTTATCGTGGCGTATCCGGCGTACGTTCTTAACCGGAACCGCCTCCGCACAATTCATGCAACGAACGGATATTTCTGGGCGCTCACCATATTTGATGCTGTTGTGGTGGCGCTATTCATCGTTAATCTTATGTCGATCTACACTCATCGTGTTTAGGAACGAGGAAGACGCGAGCCGACCGCGTTGAACATCCCATGAAGATCCAATCATGGAACGATGTGCCGTCGTGCGCCACCGAGGGCGCCACTTCCGAGCGCTGTTAGGTTCTCCTGCATGAGGAATGACGAAATGTGGCTTGTTGGCACGTTCAGCTTGGTTTGCTGCCTGCTCGCCGTATGGCCTCGATTCACCGTGAGGGTCCTCTCCTACGGGAACCCTCCCCAAGTTCGAATGGCTGATCGATGCGTTTCAACTCATGGGGTGCGCAGGGCTCGCGCTTGTGGTAATTCGCGGGGCGCTTTCGTTGTTCTTTTAACCCGCGCGGATGGGCAGAACCCGTGACGCGAGCAGAGAAAGGAAGCTGGTAGGCTCTTTTGCCATGACACGGACGAAAAGACCTAGATACCCGCCTTGCAGGATCACAACCTTCGCCGAGACGGCGCATCTGGTGCGACAAGTGGCCGATGCTCAGGGCGTTGAATATGAAGAGACTCCGATCCCCGGGAAGGATCACATCGATTTTTCGTTCAAGAAACTAGATCGAGCTGCCACAGACAAGTTAGTGTCGGCGATGCCGAAGGAAGTGTTTGTTAAGCGAGCTATTGGAGGGCTCGACCATTTAGATGTAAAGACGGCGAAAGAAGTTATGTTGCGCATCGCGACGCTGAAAGGCACGGAATTCACCGCCGAGAACGTGAAGAAAATCATAGAAGAAGTCGAGGCACGCGCCAAAATGCACTAGAGCGATTTTGGGCGTCTCGAAGCGGCCGTTGGCGAGAATTCCGAATCCAAACCGAGATTGCTGGAGCGCGGACCATGACAACTCGACTTAAGACGCCGAAAAGGCCGGCGAGCTTTGCTGCCTGCGTCGGTCGTGGAATGCGACGCGCCGCCCGTGTTTAACAACATGTGGTGTCCAACGCTGAAACCGGAATTCCCACTTGATCCCCCTAGTCTTGGTTCCGCTTAGCCCATCTACGTGCGTTCCGCGAGCCCGCCCATACGTTCCTGGAGTCGTTTCCGATATCTGCGGCTCAACCTCAATCGGACCTTGGACTTCAACAGAACTTCGTACTCGCCGGAGTCGTGTAATTGCAGACCATGGACCCGATCGAGGTTGACGATGATCGAGCGGTGGATACGGATGAATTTCTCATTGCTCAGGTCCTGCTCGAGCTCCAGCAGCGTCCGACGCATGATGTGCGTGTCGCGACCCACGTGCAGACAGGCGTAATAGCCGGCCGCCTCGATCCAGTCGATGTCCGCGGCGTTCACGAACAGAACCTCGCCGCGATTCTTCACGACGAGCCGCTCGGCTGCCTGCGTTTGCCTTGGCACGTAGTGCGCTAGCTTGTCCTTGGCACGGTTCAGCGCGCGGGCGAAGCGCGCATCGTCGAACGGCTTGAGCAGGTAATCGAGTGCTCCGGCCTCGAAGGCGCGCAGCGCATACTCATCGTAGGCAGTCACAAAGATGAGGGTCGGCGGCAGATCGCTGCCCAGGAGTTCGAGGACGTCAAAGCCTCCACATTCAGGCATCTGCACGTCCAGAAACACCAGATCGGGTTTCGATGTCCGGATTTCCGCGATGGCCTCCTGCCCGGAGCCACATTCAGTGACGGATCCTATGTCCGGATCACGACGCAGCAGCACGGTCAGATTGCGGCGCGCCAGCTCTTCGTCGTCAACCACCAGAACTCGTAGCGGCGCCACTCATGCCTCCCTCAAGGGCAGCGTCACCACGACTTCCGCTCCCCCGGGCTCGGCGCTTCTCAGCTGCAAGTCGGAGCCGCTGCCGTGCAGGATCTGCAAACGTGTACGCAGATTGCCGATGCCGATGCCGGTGTGCGTCGCTTCCCAGTCTGCCGGTAAGCTCGGGCCGTCGTTGTAGACACTCAGGCGCAGGTCGCCGTTGTCACGGGCGGCGGAGACACGGACGACGCCTCCGGCGACACGCTTGGCGATGCCGTGCTTGATGGCATTTTCAACCAGCGGCTGGAGCAGAAGATTGGGAACCTGTGCGCCCAACAGCTCCGGCGGGATGTCCACGCGTATCTGAAGACGTTCCCCGAAGCGCGCCTTTTGAATGTCGAGATAGCGCTGCAGATACTCAGCTTCCTCGCCGAGCGTCACCTGCGAACGGTGCGAATTCTCGGTGGCGCGCCGCAGGAACTCACTCAGTCCGACGATCATCTGCACCGCGGCGTCGTTGCGCTGGTCGCGTACCAGGCCGGCGACGGAATTGAGCGTGTTGAACATGAAGTGCGGTTCCATCTGCTGGCGTAGCGCCGCGAGCTGCGCTTTCGACAGCTCCTCGTTCAGCCGTGCGGTCTCGGTCATCTGCCGCGCCATGCGCTCGCGTGAGTCCAGGACGTAGGTGAGGGTCAATATCAGCACGTATACCACCAGAAACGTCAGACACTGATAGAGGAGTGAAGTGGTGAAGGCGTCGAAGAATTCGGGCTGATGTCGATTACCCCACGGGTTGAACATCACCTGAAGCGCTGCAGAGCAGGCCTCGGTGATCGCACTTAGCACGATGAAAACAGCGAGGTGCAGGGTGACCGCAACGGCGGTAACGCCGCGGCCTATCGAGTAGCGGCGGGCCAGGCTGATGATCAACGGCGTTGCCAGCGCCCATGGCAGCCATATCGCCAGCTCCGTCAGGAAGAGCGGCGGCCACGCGTGATGCCTGCCCTCCGCGCGCATCATGAGCACACTCTGACTCGCGTCGATCAACCCGACAACAGCCCAGATCGCGGCAATCCAGAGCCATCGGTTCGAGCGCACGGCAGGGCGGGTTGCGGTCATAAGCATAACTGTACGCCACGATGCCGGACGGAAGGGCAGACATGCTGCGAATCGCCCGCTGGGTGCAGTGAGCGGTCTGGGTCCAGCAGCCCGTTGCACCTAAATTAAACTTCCGAGATTCCTGGCACCGGCTCGAAGCGAACGGGCGGGGCGCGACGGTTCTGGTGTCGGTGGCAGCGGAGGCAAGTCATGAAGCATGTACGTTGGCGCGGAACTGCGGCCGGCCTGGTGGCCTCGGGCTTGCTGGTGTGGGCGAGCCTTGTCATCGGTCACGCGGCGGCGACGGGAAAAGACACGAATGCGCCAGTACCCGATCCGCGCATGGACATGGGTGCTGAGCTCCGCGCCGCAGGCCCTCATCCCTCACTGGGCGAGCACGCCCGGGTCTTTGGACGTTTGGTGGGAACCTGGGATGGCGATTACATCGAGTTTTCCCGCGACGGCAAGCAAACGCACTCCTCGGGTGAATGGATCTTCGGATGGGTGATGGACGGCCGTGCCATCCAGGATCTTTTCATCATCCATCCATCGGCTGCACGCAAGGAGCGATATATCGGCACCGCTCTGCGCTACTTTGATCCTAAGTCCGGGACCTGGAGCGTGACCTTTATCGACCCGGAGTATGGCGGAGTCCAGACACTGACGGGGGATGCGGTGGGAGACGATCGGATCGTGCTTCTCAGCCAGGAGCGGGATGGCAAGGTAAGCCGCTGGTCGTTCGAGGACATACGCCCGGATTCCTGGGTGTTTCGCGATGAGCTGTCCATCGACAGCGGCAAGACCTGGCGGCTCAAGGAGGTCGACCGCATGAAACGGCACAGTGCGGCCGGGACTGCGCGCGCGTATCGACAGTGGTTGCTCGCTGCGCGAATGATTGAAACGCCCGGAAACATCTGAATGTCAGCGCTGCTGCGCAAATCACGCGCGGCGGGGAGCGCGATAGCGACTGCGTGTGCGCTGCTGCTGGCTTGCACCGTGCTGAGCACGGCGCAGGCGCAGCATGCCTCCGACGACTTGGTGGCTGTGGCCAACGATGGCTTCGGACTGACGCTCGGACTCGAGAGCATCGGTCTTTACAGCCCGGGCTTTGTCCGGGGATTCAACCCGCAGATCGCCGGCAATGTGCGCATTGACGGACTGTATTTCGACCAGCAGGGAGCGCTCTCGAATCGCGTGGTCGAAGGTTCGACCATGCGGATCGGTATCAGTGAAATCGGTTATGCATTCCCGGCGCCGACCGGAATCGTCGACTATGACTTGAGACGCACTGGCGACGGCACGCCTGCCGTCACGGTGGTCGCGAGCGCAGGACCGTTCCAGGCTCACGGCCTCAGCGTCGATGGCAATCTGCCTCTGATCCATGCGGAGCTGCAGCTGCCGATGGGCGCGAGCTACCAGATCAGTACCCAACCTCAGTTCGGCACGCCCAATCCTGGGTACACGTCAAACGTCCTGAACTTCGGTGCGACGCCTGAGTGGAAGCCGAACGACTGGCTGACCTTGCGCGGGATCTTCGACTGGACACAGACCACGAACGCCAGGACTCTCCCGCTCATCATCACGGGCGGAGACTACCTGCCACCGGCAGTGCCGCAGTCGTATTTCGGGCAGAACTGGGCCGAAGCGAGGAGTCTTGCAGAGAACTACGGCGCAATTGTCCGGGCCCGCTTAAGTCCGCACTGGTCGCTCGCGGCCGGAATCTTTCACTCGCTCCTCGACAGTCCGGTCAGTTACGCGGACCTGTACCTGGACACACTGCCGAACGGCTCGGGCGAGCAATATTTTGTCGGCTACCCTGATCAATCGACCTCATCGACCTCGGGCGAAGTTCGGCTCACCGGCAATTTTGGAAGTGGCGCGTGGCGTCAGGAGCTGGTGTTCCTGGCGCGTGGCCGCGACACGCTGGCGCTTTATGGCGGCTCTGATCTGGTGGACGTGGGTCCCGGGCGGATCGATCAGGATGTCCAGGTACCCGAGCCAACCTTCATCTACTCCGGGGTGACTCATGACCGCACCGAGTTGTGGAGCACAGGGATGGCCTATCGTGCGCAGTGGCAGGGACGCGGTGACTTCGCGTTGGGACTGCAGCGGGAGAGCTACACCAAGGACGTTGACACTCCCGGACTCCCGGATGAGCAGCTCACGGATCGACCGCTGCGCGCCTATGGGACCGCCGCCATCGCACTCACCGATTGGGCCACCGGTTACGCCGGTTATACGCAGGGTCTGGAAGATTCCGGTATCGCCGTGAGCAGTGCGGTGAACCGGGGCGCCATCCTTCCGGACGCGCGTACTTGGCAGGCGGACACCGGTGTGCGATTTCAGCTTACTCCCGAGGTAAAGCTCATCGCCGGCCTGTTCGAAATCGAAAAGCCCTATTTCAATCTCGATAACGATAACGTGGCGCGGGAGCTTGGTCTGCAACGTGCCAGCGGTCTGGAAGTTTCCCTGACGGGCGATGTGCTCACGAACCTACGCGTCAGCGCGGCGATGCTGTGGGGTGATATCAAAGTCATTGGGCCGGATCTACGGGCCGAAGGCGTCGGAACCGTCGCTTTCAACCAGACCCGCTTTTTGTCGAGCATCAATGCCAGCTACCAACTGCCGCAATTACCGGCTGTTTCCGCGGATCTCAGCGTCTTCAGCTTCGGACGCTATCCAGCCAGCCTCGATGACGTGGCGCAGGGTGCAGCCGGAACATTGATAAACCTGGGCGGCCGGTACCGGTTCACGATCGCCGGGGCGCCCGCGACGCTCCGCCTGCAGATCCAGAATCTGACCAACCTCTATTTCTGGAACCTCGGTTTCGCCGGTCCTGGGTTCTCCCAATACCAACCACGCGCAGTGTTCGGCTACCTGACCGCCGACTTCTGACGCCTGGACGCCCACGATTCATTAGGCCTTTGACATCCGCCGAGTGTTCCTCGTGATCCAAACTTCAAGTTCACTTTCGGATATCTCGCCGGCAGCAAGTTTCAGCCAGGTCACTACGACCTCTTCGTCAGATGCAGTGAGCTGAATACATCAGGATGGTTCGGATCATCATGCACAAGCGAACCGTGGGCGCGATCGGTCTTCAGCGTTGACGGTGACCCGAAGCACTGGGACTTAGCCGAGTGCCTGCGTCAGTACTACGGGTCGGACAATCCACTCGAGGGAAGAAATCTCGAGTTCCCAATTGGACTCTGCAATAAGATCAGGCACCGGCAACCTCCCGAATAGTTGGTTTTACAACAAGTTATATAGGTGCTAGCTTCGAGCGATACCCCGGTATTTTCGACGGATCCATCCCTATGACCGCAAAACGGCAACCCATCGAGTACGCGGACGCAAGCGCCGAGGTGCGCGCCGTCTACGACGACATCATGGCGACGCGCAAGACGGATTGGGTCAACAACTTTTGGAAAGTGCTGGCCCATGATCCACCGACCCTCAGACGTATCTGGGCCAATATCAAGGAGGTCATGGGACCGGGGACACTCTCCCCCTTGACCAAGGAACTTCTGTATGTGGCGGTGAGCGTTTCGAATGGTTGCCACTATTGCATTGCTTCCCACGGTGCGGCGGCCCGGAAGCAAGGTATGACAGAGTCGCAGTACTCCGAGCTACTGGCCATCGTCGGTCTTGCGAACGAGACCAACCGTCTCGTGACCGCGCTCGACGTCGACATCGATCCGGCGTTCCTCTGACCCTGTGACGACCGGCACCGACGCATACTTGAGGCGCTGAGGATCGCGGCGTATGGATCTCGGATTGAAAGGGCGTCGAGCGCTCGTGATGGGCGGTTCACGCGGACTCGGCAAGGCCGTCGCCGAAGTCCTTGCAGAGGAGGGCGCGCGAGTCGCAATCTGCGCGCGCGACGCGGGACGTGTGGCCGCGCGACGGCGGTTTGCTACAGTCGATTTGATTCTGCACCGAACCGGGGGCAGAGTGGCCGCCAACTGAGCGATGGGAGAGTGAAAGTGAAGAGTATACGAGCCGCCGCGATCATCTTATCGTCCGCGCTGCTTTCTGCGACGACAGCGCTTTCCGATCCGGCTGCGACACCCAGCCTGAATGAAACTTACGCGCTGCTGGCCTCGAAGCGATTCGTCGATCTCACCCACACCTTTGGCCCGAACACTCCGCACTGGAAGGGATTCGGCGAGGAGACCGTCACCACGCTGTATACGATCAAGAAGGACGGCTTCAAGGTGCAGCAGTTCACCCACGTCGGACAATGGGGTACGCACATCGATCCGCCCGCCCACTTCCACG
>CAYRAC010000122.1:0-8846 GCA_964422045.1 uncultured Steroidobacteraceae bacterium | reverse complement strand
TGCTCCAATTCGATGACCGCCGCCGGCGCCTCCTTGCACATGAACTCGATCGCATCCTGATCGCCAAGCCAATCCGACCCCTTGACGGTGTCGTACATATGCCAGCGCCAATCGTCGACGCCCATGTTGCCGAGCGCCGCCGAGATGCCGCCCTGCGCCGCCACCGTGTGGCTGCGGGTGGGGAATACCTTGGTAAGGCAGGCCGTGGACAGACCGGCCTCGGCAAGACCGAAGGTGGCGCGCAAGCCAGCGCCTCCCGCACCGACGACGACGACATCGTAAGTGTGCTCGATCAGTTTGTATTCGCTCATGGTCTCTAGGATCTCAACGCAATGCGCAAAACGGCGAAAATGCTCGCGGCCCCGACCAGCACGTACAGAAATCGCAGCAGCAGCAGCGAGGCGACCTTGGTACCGGCCGAATGCACATAATCCTCGATCACCACGCTGGTTCCCAGATAGGAGTGGTACGTGAGCACCGCGACCAGCAGCATGGTCAGCAATGCCGTCAACGGAAAGGACAGCCAGATTCGCACCGTGGCGTAATCGAGCGACGGCAGTGCGAGCAGAGAAATCATGAACCAAAGGGTGAGGGGGACCAGCGCCACGGCGCTCACCCGCTGTGCCCACCAATGAGCGGTGCCGTCTTTGGCCGATCCCAAACCCAGGACACGTCCCAAAGGACTGCGCAAACTCATGGCGCGGCGTGCCAGATCAGCGCCCAGACGCCCAGCGTCAGAACAAACGCGCCGAGCACTGCGAACCAGCCGCTCGCGTGCCGTTGGCTGCGCCCGAACCCATAACCTGCATCCCAAAACAAATGGCGCACGCCGTTCAGCAGATGGTACGAAAAAGCAAAGGTCCAACCGATGAGACATATACGTCCGATGGGACTTGCCAACACTTTGAGCGCCAGCGCATAGGAACGCTGCCCGCCCGCCAGCGACACCAGCCAATAACAAAGGGCGAACAGACCGAAGGCCAGGGCAACGCCGGTCGCGCGATGCAAGATCGACAAGCTATTGCCGATCTGCCATCGATAGATTTGCCAATGGGGTGAAATCGGACGCGGCATTCTTAGAAGTCGATGCAGCGGCCGCGCAGCTCCCAATCGCCGAAGCGCGTCGGCTCCGGCCCTTCGCGGCCGCCAACCTCGCGCGGCACAGCTTCGGCGGGCGGCGGGGAGCCACCGTCAGGTTTGGGTTCGGATTCAGACTGGATCATTACGGCTGCAAAGTTTGCCAGAAAAGATCAATCCTTGATTGGCTGAATTAGGGTTGACTTCGCTCCTCGAGTACCCACTTCATACGGCGATGTCAGTTCCAGCGCAGCCCGTATCGGGCCTTCTGGCCTATTTAGGCATTCTGCGATTCGTCGGGCCCGATTCCTTGAGTTTTCTACAAGGCCAGGTGTCGAACGACACGCGTCTGCTGGCGCAAGGACGCAGCCTGCTGGCTGCTCATTCAAGCCCGCAGGGCCGCGTACTCGCGCTCCTGCGCATCCTGCCCCACTCCAACGGGGTCAGCGCAATCCTGCCCCGTGAACTCGTGGTGCCAACGCTGGAGGCGCTGCGCAAGTTCGTGCTGCGCGCCAAAGTGAAGATCGAAGACGCCAGTGACGCCTTGCGCGTCGTGGGTGTGCATGGCGCGCACCGTCTTGAGTCAGCCGGCCTCGCCGCCCCGCCATCGAGCACGGCTTCAGAGGCGCACGGCCTGGGCGTTGCCGCCGTGAACGGCGACTCGGGCCGTTACTGGGTCATCGGACCCGAGGAGACATTGTCGCAGCGCGGACTTGGGCCCGGCGTGGCGTCCGCCGAGCAAATCGAGCGCGACTGGCGTCTCGCGGATATTCGCGCCGGACTGCCGCAGATATATCTGACGACCCGCGAAGCCTTCGTCGCGCAGATGCTGAACCTCGACTTGTTGGACGGGATTAGCTTTACGAAGGGCTGTTACACCGGACAAGAGATCATCGCGCGCACTCAGCACCGGGGCCGCATCAAGCGGCGCCTGTATCGATTGCGGCTGCCGCCCGGCGAGTGGCAGGTCGGTCAAACGCTGCGCTTGACTGACGGCCGCTCCGGACGCGTGACCGAGGCGGTGAGCGTTGCCGGCGGTTTCGAGGCGCTCGCAGTACTCAACGTCGAACCGGCAGACGGCGAAGCCGAGCCGGGTGCGGCAGTCGCCGCCGACCCACTACCCCTACCTTACGCGCTGCAAGTCCCTTAAAGATCGATGATCTCGATGGCATCGGGGCGCAGCATCTCGCCCAAGAACGTGCTGCCCACCCTTGCGAAGCGCGCCGCGCCGTCCGTAGCCAACCACGAGATCTCGCCGGGTGTGCCCGGCGTCCCGGATGCGCCGACTTGCCGCAGCACCGCGCTCGCAGTGGTCGCCGCCGAGTCGACAATGTTTACATGCGACGGCAGCACCGCGCGCAGCGCCGCCATCAGCGCCGGGAAGTGCGTACATCCGAGCACCAAGGTATCGGGCGCGTCGTCGACTCGAAAGATCGGATCGAGGTAGCGATGTGCGATTGCCTCGGCAATCGCGCCTTCGGTCCATCCCTCTTCGGCCATTGCCACAAATAAAGAGCACGCCTGGGCGGTCACTCGCGTGCCGCGATTCAAACGCTGAATGGCGTGTTGGTAAGCCCCGCCGGCGATAGTCCCTTCGGTTCCGATGACGGCGATGTGTTGCGAAACCGAAGCGGCCACCGCCGCCGCTGCGCCGGGCTCGATCACTCCGACCACCGGCAGCGATGGGTACAATGTACGCAACGCATCGAGTGCCGACGCCGACGCCGTGTTGCACGCGACCACGAGACAACGGATCCGTCGCTGCACCAGCGCCGCCGCGCACTGCAGAGAATAACGCAGGACCGTGGCCGCACTTTTCGTACCGTAGGGTAGACGTGCGGTATCGCCAAGATAAATAAAATCCTGCGTCGGCATCGCCGCACGCAGCGCCCGCAACACGCACAGCCCGCCCACACCGGAATCGAACACCCCGATCGGGATCAAAGTTCCGGCCGCATGTGGGGGAACAGCAGCACATCGCGAATCGACGGCGAGTTCGTGAACAACATGACCAATCGGTCGACACCCAACCCCAGCCCGGCCGCCGGCGGCATACCGTATTCCAGGGCGCGCACGTAGTCGGCATCGTAGTACATGGCTTCCTCATCGCCGGCATCTTTGCGTTCGACCTGGTCCTTGAAGCGCTGCGCTTGATCCTCAGGGTCGTTCAGTTCCGAAAAACCATTCGCAAGTTCACGCCCGCCGACGAAGAATTCCCAGCGGTCGGTGGTGAAGGGGTCGACGTCATTGCGCCGCGACAATGGCGACACTTCGGCGGGATAGGCGTAGGCGAAGGTCGGCTGCACCAACGTGTGCTCGCCGGTTCTCTCGAATATCTCGATTTGCAATTTCCCCGGGCCGTCGCCGGGTTTATAAGGAATCTTCATCTGATCGCAAACCCGCCGCAGATATTGCGTGTCGCGCAGCGACATCGGGTCCAAGTCGGGATTGTTCGCGAGAATGATGTCTTCGATGCTCCTGCGCGCGAAACCCTGCGACAGGTCGATCTCGATGCCCTGGTAGATCAGCTTGCGCGAGCCCACCAGCGTGTCGGCGAGCCCCTGGAACAGCGTTTCGATCATTTCCATCAGATCGCTGAAGTCGGCATACGCTTGGTAGAGCTCGAGCATGGTGAATTCGGGATTGTGCTGCGTCGACACCCCTTCATTGCGGAAATTCCGGTTGATTTCGTAGACGCGCTCGAAGCCGCCGACGGTGAGGCGCTTCAAGTAGAGTTCCGGCGCAATGCGCAAATACATGTCCACGTCGAGCGCGTTGTGATGCGTCTTGAACGGACGCGCGGCTGCACCGCCGGGGATCGGGTGCAGCATCGGCGTCTCCACCTCGAGAAAGCCGCGCGCATCGAGGAAAGCGCGCAGGTAGCGAACGATCCGCGAGCGGGTTTCGAACACCCGCCGGCTGTCCTCGTTCATGATCAAATCGACGTAGCGCCGCCGATAACGCAGCTCGGTATCGGCGATACCGTGCCATTTGTCGGGCAGCGGCCGCAGCGATTTGCTCAATAACGACAGCCGCTCCACTCGCAGCGACAACTCGCCGGTTTTCGTGCGAAATAACATTCCTTCGGCGCCGAGCAGATCGCCGACATCCCAACTCTTGAACTCGTCGTAAATCTCGCCGAGTGTCTGCTGTTGCAGAAATATCTGAATCGCGCCGCTCGAGTCCTCGAGCTTCGCGAAACTCGCCTTGCCCATGACGCGTTTGGCGCGCATACGGCCTGCCACCTTGACGCGGACGGCAGCGGTATCGAGCGCCGCAGCGCTCTTCTCGCCGTAGGCCGTGGCTATATCCGCCGCCAATGCGTCGCGGCGAAAGCTGTTCGGAAATGCGATGCCGCGCTCGCGCAGCTTCGCAAGCTTGGCGCGCCTTTCGGCGATCAGATGATTCTCGTCGGTGTCGCTCATCGCTGCGTCATAGTCCTTGTTTCAGGCTGGCCTGCATGAATTCATCGAGTGCGCCGTCGAGCACCGCCGTGGTATTGCCGATTTCCACGCCTGTGCGCAGATCCTTGATACGCGACTGATCGAGCACGTAGGAGCGGATCTGATTGCCCCAGCTCACGTCGGATTTCGAGTCCTCGAGAACTTTTGCCGCCGCGTTGCGTTTGTTGTACTCGAGTTCGTAAAGCTTTGCCTTCAGCATCTTCATCGCGGTGGAGCGGTTCTTGTGTTGGCTGCGCTCGCCCTGACAGGCGACCACGATCCCGCTCGGCAGGTGCGTGATGCGTACCGCCGACTCGGTCTTGTTCACGTGCTGTCCGCCGGCTCCGCTGGAGCGGTAGACGTCGACGCGCAAATCGGCCGGATTGATCTCGATATCGATGTCGTCGTCGACTTCCGGGGAGACGAATACCGAGGCGAACGACGTATGTCGCCGATTGCCTGAATCGAAAGGCGATTTTCGCACCAGTCGATGCACACCGGTCTCGGTGCGCAACCACCCATACGCGTAGTCACCAATCATATTGATGGTCGCGCCCTTGATTCCCGCCACTTCGCCATCGCTTTGATCGATGATCTCGGTCTTGATGCCATGCGCATCCGCCCACTTCAGGTACATGCGCAACAACATGGCGGCCCAATCTTGAGCTTCGGTGCCGCCGGCTCCGGCTTGAATGTCGAGAAACGCATTATGCGAGTCCATCTTGCCGGGAAACATTCGCTGAAACTCGAGCCGCTCGACCTCGCGACTCAGGCGATTGACGTCGGCTTCCACTTCCAGCGTGGTGCCGGCATCGGCCTCGGCGGCGGCCAACTCGAGGATCTCCGCCGCATCGCTCAAGCCGGTTTTGAGCCGATTCAGGCCGCCGACGACCTGTTCGAGTTTGGCACGTTCCTTACCGAGTTCCTGCGCGCGCTCCGGTATGTCCCAAACGCCCGGCTGCTCCAGCTCGCGTTCTACTTCCTGCAGACGTTCCTGTTTATTGTCGTAATCAAAGATACCTCCTTAAAGAGTCGGTGCGCTCTTCGAGGTCTTTGATAAATCGCTTGATTTGGTTGAGTTCCATCAGAATAAGCCTAGCACGGACCACGCCTGCGTAGGGAGGCGCTTACAGCGGGTAACGCCCCGGCCGCATTGCGGCCGCGCGCCGGGATGTCACACTCGAGGCCATGAGTCACCTGAGGCAACTTATATGAACCGCTCAATCGTTTCGCTGGCCGCTTTGACACTCGCCCTCGGCGCCGCTCAGGCGATGGCTGACGATTCGGTGAGCCGCGCGACACCGACCGATCATCAAATGATGAAAGAATGCATCGAGCGCCAGAAGACGGCGGACGTGACGATGTCGAAGGCCGCCATGACGCGGCTCTGCAAGGATCAACTGAAGCAGCAGAAACAAGCCGGCACCCCGCCCGAGCCGGCTGCCGTCGACCCGCCGCACAATTGAGCGGCGCGTCAGAACGCGCGTCGCGGGACGAATCCGTCGGCTTCGGGGACGAACTCGAATTACACAGCTGGACTCGACGCCGAGCTTCGGTTGTCATTGATACAATGACGCCAACGCTTCTCGTAGGTGAGCGCGAACACCGCCTGTACCCGCTGGATCCGGAAAAAATCGACTTCATCGAGTCGGACGGCAACTATGTGTCGATCCGCAGCGGCAACGCGGCCTATGTCCGTCGGGATTCGATCAAGCGCCTGGCGGTCGAATTGGCGCACTTGGGTTTCATCCGCATCGAGCGCTCGTTACTCGTGAACATACGCGCGGTCCTGTACGCGGAGACCGCCGGCCGCGGCCGATTTGCGTTCACGTTGGTTTGCGGCGCCTGTGTGCATTCCAGTGCGACATATCGCGATGCAATTCTTCGCGCCGTGCCGCTGGCAGCATCGACCCGCCGTGCGGCGCACTAAGAATTTTCAAAGCGACGATTTAGGACGGCCGCTGCGCGGCCGCGATGCCTAAATGCTGACTGTTGAGTTGCACGCGCTCGATGCCGCGATACTCGTTGACTTCCAGCCGGTACGCGAGCCGCAGCATCGAGCCGGGACGCACTTCGGCATTTTCGCTGGCGCCGCCCACGTGGCCGAAGGCGATCGCCTCGATCGGATCGCAGACCCCGCTTGCTGCCTCCGCGACTTTGAGCTGCATCTTCAAATGTCTGCTGCCGACGATTCGCGCATCGACGATCGTGAATTCCCCGTCGAATATCGGTTCCGGAAACCCCTGCCCCCAGGGACCTGCGCTTTTGAGCACACGGGCCGTGTCGAGCGACAACTCGGCCGCGGACAGCGCTCCATCAGAGTGAATTACGCCGGTCAGCGTTTCCGGGTCGGCTCGCTCGGCAATTTCAGCCGCGAACGCAATCTTGAACGCCGCCAAGTTTCCGGCCGCCAGGGACAGGCCCGCGGCCATCGCATGACCGCCGAACTTATCGATGAGACCGGGGTGGCGCGTCGCTATGCTATCGAGAGCATCGCGAATATTGACACCCGCTACCGAGCGCGCCGAACCGCGCAGCGAGCCGTCCTCGGCGCGAGCGAAAGCAATCGCCGGGCGATGCAGGCGGTCTTTCATCCTGCCGGCGACCAGACCCACCACTCCTTGGTGCCAGCCCTCATCGAACAGACACAGACCGAGCGATTCTGAGCCGGCTGCGTCGAAGCGCACAGACGCCGCGATGTCGAGCGCCTCGATCTGCATGCGTTGTTCGATCTCACGCCTCTCTTCGTTGAGCTTCGCAAGCATCCCCGCCAGACGCGCCGCGTCGCGCGCATCGTCGGCCAGCAGGCATGCAATGCCGACGCTCATGTCGCTCAGCCGCCCCGCGGCGTTCAGGCGCGGCGCGACCGCAAATCCCAAGTCGGCGGCGTCGATTCGTTCGAAACGGCGGCCTGCCGATTCGAGCAAGGCCCGAATCCCGGGCACGCACCGGCCCGCACGAATACGCCGCAATCCTTGCGCTATCAACACGCGGTTGTTGTGATCCAGCGGCACGACATCGGCGACGGTGCCGAGCGCCACGAGATCGAGCAATTCAGCCGCTCGAAACTCATGGCCGAGAGCGCGCGCGAGCGCCGCGATGACATAGAACGCAACGCCGACGCCGGCGAGCGCCGTACTGCCGAAGTGCCCTCTCCCGAGATTCGGATTGACGATGACTGCGGCGCGCGGCAACTGCGCGCCGGGCAGGTGGTGATCGGTCACCAGCACGGGTACACCGAGTTCGCGCGCTGCCTCCACACCGGCCACGCTCGATATGCCGTTGTCGACGGTCATGATCAGCGTCGGCCCGCGGCTCGAGGCCAATGCCACGATTTCCGGTGTAAGCCCGTAGCCAAAGCGAAATCGATTCGGCACCAAGAAATCGACGTGCGCGAAGCCCATGGCCCGCAGGCTGCGCACCACCAACGCCGTGCTGGTGGCCCCGTCGGCGTCGAAATCGCCGATCACGAGTATCCGCCCGCTGCAACGATGCGCCATCAAGAGCTGCGCCGCCGCATCCACACCGAGCAGCGAGCTGACGGGCAGGAGAGTCTCCAGGGACAAGTCCAAGTCCGCATCCGAGGACACACCGCGCGCTGCGTACACGCGCCGCAGAACGGGATGTACCTGCGCCGTAAAATTGGCGGCCGGCGCGAGCGGGCGCCTGCGAATCTCGGTGACGCTCACGTGAAGTATCCCCACCACGGCCGACGGCTGCGCCAAAACCGGCGGCTGGCGCGAGAGCTGACACTGAAACGGCGATTGCCCGCCGCCAGCTCGATCTGCGCAATCCGGCCGGCTCGCAGGTCCGCAACCGATCGCCCGAACCAGCGCGACTCGGCGTCGCGCCAGCCCTGCGTACCGGGCTGTGCGCGGATCACGACGACCGCAGAATCCAAATCGGCCGCGCCGCCGCTACCTGGCCCGCCGGCAAACGCATTGAAATAGAGATCATCTCCAACCGTCCAGCCAGTCACACGCGGCAGCGACGTCAGCGCGGGGCCGCCTCCCCATAGCCACAGACCGCTCAACGTCGGCTCGGCGGCTGCGAGGCGCGATCGATTCACGCCATGCTCGAACAGCCACATCTCGATTTCGCTCATGAGCCGCCGCAGGCGCGCGGCGGCGGCGCCGCTCGGTAGATGGTCCGCAATGTGGCGATCAAGTACATCCTCCGGATCTCGCGTTACCGCATCAAGTGCGCCGGCGACGAGGCAAAACAAAACGGCACGGCACCCGGCGTGCAGGCGTATTCCTGAGCCCCGCCACACGTGGTTGAAGTCCTCCGCCAGCGCAGCGCTCTCCGCCTGGCGCAGGGTGAGGA
>CAYRAC010000121.1:6972-8952 GCA_964422045.1 uncultured Steroidobacteraceae bacterium | reverse complement strand
GCCCATCAGAAGAAACCCCAGTCCCATGCCCGTCACATGAGCCGAGGAGCGTAAGCTGAATTCTCCGACCCGACAGATCAGGGTATATGCAGCGGCGAAGTTGAAGACACCCCAGAGGACGTTTACTGTCGAAGACGAGAGTCCCCGACCCGGTGGCTTGGCAAACGGACTTTGGAAGGGACGACCCATCGCGCCGCTCACGAAGTGTGGAATCGCGTTGCTGAGAAAAGCGCCGCCGAAGAAGTAACAAATGCAATGCAAAAATTCCATGAACGCTGCCTTCAGTTAGTCGAAGCCCGAGTGCTGTTCAGCAGGTTGAGAACTTCCTGCGTCGTGCCGCTCTCCCCCAGGCGTGGGAAGATCTTGGTGAGACTGTGAACATGGGGATCCATATTCGCGTCGGTCATGGCGTCGATCGCAAACGTGACGTGAAACCCCAACTCATAGGCCTGGCGCGCGGTGGATTCAACGCCGCTGCTGGTCGAGATACCCGCGAGCACCACTTGGCTGACGCCCCGGCCGCGAAGATGCTTTTCGAGACCCGTCTTCGTGAAGGCACCGGGTGTGTACTTGGTGATCGTGTGGTCGGTGGGTTGTCGGTTCAACTCGGGGACGAGCTCGGTCCATCCGGGTGGGAAGCTCATGGTTCGTCGCGGCTGCTCCGTTCGACCCGGCGCTGCACCGGCAACATTGACGAGCACGACCGGAAGGCCATGGCTGCGAAATGCGTCCGCCAGCGCGCGCGCGTTGTTCACCACCTCTGCGGCCGGATGCGCCAGGGGGATGGAGACGACACCCTTCTGCAGGTCAATGATGATCAAAGCCGTATTCTGATCCAGCACGCTGAGTGCCATAGTGGCCTCCGTTTAAAGAGCGCAAGTCAATTAAAAATCGGCAAGCCGTTGCAGCAGTCTGATGGCGGCCGCCAACTCGTCTTGTTCGCGTGGTGTGAGTTGTGCCTGAAGGGCCCGGAACAGCCAGTCTTCCTTCACCGCTCGGCCCGTCTTGAGGGCCCTCAGGCAGGCGGGAGTCAATTTGAAGATGGTTTGCCGGCCGTCGGCCGGATCGGGCGCGCCACTCACCATCCCCATCGCCTCCAGACTGGCAACTGTTACTCGCATCGATTGATGCCGGACGCCATCGGCTTTCGCAAGCATCGAGACGGTTGCGGGACCAGCGCGCTCCAGGCGAAGAATGACCGATTTCTGCGCCGAGGTTAGATCCCCCGCTTGCGTCTGCTCCCGCACACGGCGGATGAGAATGCCGATGGCGACGCGCAGTTCGCCCGCCAGTGCGGCTACTCGAGAATCCTTGGCAGCACTTGAGGTCCCAGCCATGAACCTACGATAGCATATACACAGTCATACTGTACAGCTAAACTGTATTAAGTATCTATGATCCTTGACCCTTGAGATCCGATGTATAAAGCTCGGCACTCAACGGCACGCGTTGCACGCGATCACTACATCTGGCGACACTTAAGAATGCACAAATCCCGCTACTGCTCATTCATATTTTCGCTTCTGCTTGCCAACTCGTTGGCACACGCGGACGGTTGGCAACCATCTGCGGGTCATGTGCAGGTTCCGATCTGGCCCGTCGCGGCACCTGATGCGATACCCGACCCGAACCCGGAGACGGTAGTTCCCGGCGGAGGCGCGCACGACGTCAGCCGGCCCACAATGACAGTGTATGCGGCCAACGGACGCAACACCGGCGCGGCAGTGGTGGTATTTCCTGGCGGCGGCTACCGCAGTCTCGCCATGGATGGTGAGGGCACAGAGATCTGCGACTGGCTGACATCACGCGGCATCACCTGTGTACTGCTGAAATACCGCGTGCCGGGCTCGGGTCCGTGGTGGGACACCGAGAACAAGCGGCGCGTATACCCGAAGGTGCAAACCGCGCTGCAGGACGCGCAGCGCACCTTGGGGCTGGTGCGCCAGCGCGCGGCGCAGTGGCGTGTCGATCCGCGCAAAA
>CAYRAC010000121.1:0-6962 GCA_964422045.1 uncultured Steroidobacteraceae bacterium | reverse complement strand
CGTGATGGGTTTTTCCGCCGGCGGGCATTTGGTGGCCGCGGTCAGTACGCATTTCGCGAAGCGCACTTATGCCCCGGTGGATGCCGCCGATCAGCTGAGCTGCCGACCCGACTTCGCCATCGCCGTCTACCCCGGCCACCTGTGGGTGCACGAGGACGAGGACGAAGACAGCCGCAACGAGGTGGATTTGAGTCTGCGTCCAGACATCACCGTACGCGCCGACTCGCCGCCCACCTTCCTGCTCCAAGCCGAGGACGACCGCGTGGACGGCGTGCAGCAATCTCTCGCCTATTACGTCGCGCTGCAGAAAGCCGGCGTGCCCACCGAGATGCACCTGTATGCGCAAGGCGGCCACGCTTTCGGCCTGCGCAAGAGCAATTTGCCGATCGCGCAATGGCCGCGGCTGGTGGAAACATGGTTGGGGACCAATGGAATCGCGGTCGCGGCCCTCACACGCTGACCGATGGCAACGCGAGCATGCGCCGCCCTCACGCCAGCCGCACTTCGACCCCGCGACGTCTGAGTTCAGCGACCACCGCGGGATTCGCGCCCGAGTCGGTGATCAGCATGTGCAGCTGTTCGACCCGGGCGATGAGCGAGATGTTTCGGCGCAGCAGCTTGGAGGAATCGGCGACCGCGATGACCTGGCGCGAGATCGCGATCATCCTGGCATTGAGCAGTGCTTCGGGTAGGTGGGGCGTCATCACGCCGCGCTCGGGATCGAGGCCGTCGGCGCCGAGAAACAGACGATCGGCGTGCAGATCCGCCAGCGCCGCTTCGGCCATGTGGCCCGATAGCGAGTTCGATTCGGGGCGCAGTATGCCGCCCGGCATGATCAGCCGCACCGAAGGGACCTCGGCGAGAATCATGGCGACATTAAGGGCGTTGGTGATCACGTTGATCGACCGGACTTCAAGCTTGCGAATCTGCTTGGCGATCTCGGCGGTGGTGGTGCCGGAATCGAGGATGACCGTCTCGCCGTCCTGAATCAGCGCCGCCGCGGCCTTGGCGATGCGCACCTTCTCCGCATGGTGCAGGGTGCGCTTGACGATGAGCGGCTGATCATCGTCATCCTGGCGCAGCAGCGCGCCGCCATGCGTGCGTTCGAGCGCACGTTCCGCTTCGAGTGCCGCAAGATCGGTGCGGATGGTGACCGCCGAGGTCGCGAAGCGCGCCGCCAGTGCTTCCACGGTGACCTTGCCGTGCTCGCGCAGCAGTTCCACGATGCGGTGGCGGCGCTCCGCGACCAAGAGTCCGGGCTCGGTGCCGCCGGCGGCGGCGTCCTGGCGCGACGGGGTGTTTTGCAAATCTGTGGGCAGCATCGAACTTAGGCCGGGATGGCTTCGAGCAGCAAGAAGCGTTCGAATTTCACCGCCAGCCGGGCCGGCGCGCCGGACACGGTTCCGATGTCGCGCTCGTTGAAATAGTCGCGGATTCGGTACGGCCCCGCCTGCAGCCCGCGAAGCGCCACGGGGCCGCTCCAGCGGTCGGCGAAGAACGCGTAGTACAGCCGGCCATCCTTCTCGATGATATGCGTCTCCGGACGATCGAAACCGATGTCATACAGCTCGCCGCGATAAATCCCAAGCGGCAGCATCTTCTCCTTGTAGAGGGCAATCCAGCGGCGCCATGCGCGCTCTTTTTCCGGCGTGAGCAGGAACGAATCCTTCGGTTTCGGATCCTCCGGCCACGTGAACTTCGTCGATACCACCGCGCCGACGCCCACGGTGGACGCAAAATCATCGTGGCCGTCGCTGAGCTCGACGTGATCGCCGGCGTAGGGGGCGCTAGGCCCCATCAATGCCTTCAGCGTCTTGCCTTTGTGGCGCACCTGCCAAGAAGACTCCGGGTCGGAGGCCGGCGCTTGATTCAGGTAGGGAAAATTGAACACCGAATAGGCGGTGCCGCACGGGCAGACCTCGATCACTGCGCCGGGGTTGATCTGCATCGCGGTTTGGTAAATCGCACGAAAGAAATCCTGCAAGCCTTCGACGGATTCCTCCGGACGGGCATGGTGATGTGCCGGATTGAAGCACGGTGCGACGTTGTTCAAGTGCTGGCCGTCGATCTTGAGTCCGGCGAATCCCCACTCGCCGATGAACTTCTTGATCAGACCTTGCGTGTACAACACGGTCGGCTGGTAGGCGGGGCAGAGGTAGAAGCTGTTCCACCAGGAAATATTTTGGACCGCACCGTTCTTATCGAGCAACAGCATGTCGGCGTGATCATGTAAGAAGTCGGAACCTGGCGCGACCGACAGCGGGGAATACCAGAGGCGCGCCTTCAGGCCGCCGGCGCGGATGTCCGACACGAGATGGCGCAGGTCCGCCTCGCCATTGGGATACTTGGCGCGATGCGGATTCCAATCACCGATCATCGCCTGCCAGCCATCATCGATGACCGCCCATTCCAAGCCCAAGTCCTTCACCTTGGGCAGCGTTCCCTCGATCAACGTCGTGGTGCAGGCGCGCTCATAGCCCCACGCACACCAAATCGGTTCGTAGGACGCTTGCGGAGGCACCGCCGGCGTCAAGCCGCGTTCGGACATGAGGCGTCGGTAGGCACTCAACAGGGAAAAGTAGTCGCCGTCGTGCACCGCCACGAAGGTCTGCGGCGTGTGAAAAAGGTCGCCGGGCCTCAAGTCGCGCTTTTCGCGTCCGCACACCGCCACGCGTACCGTGCGGCGCTCGGCCTGCACGGGAAGCGACACGCGTCGCGGCGTGCTCTCCACGTGACCCACCGCGAGCCCGCCGTCACGGCGCCAGACATCGACGATGGGCGTGCCGCCGCCGTAATCGGAGGCCTCCATGCCGAGAAAATTGTCCTGCGCGAAGCCCGGTTCGACCGCCTGCACCCAATCGCGGCGATCCTCGTACGTTGCACCGGAATAGCACCAGAATTGGGGTGCGCGCGCGCCGGAGGCGGGCAGCCGGAAATCGCCATTGGTCCAGCTGCGAAAGCTCAGAATCTGCGCTGCAGCGTTGCGGTACGAGACGCGGATCAGCGCGATGCCAGGATGGCGCCGATACAGCGTCGCTTCGACAATTTTCTCGACGCCGTCCGCGGAGGTTCCGGACAATGTCAGCCGCGTGCCCGGACCGTTGGCATCGTCGATTTCGGCCTGCGCCTGATGACGGATCGCAAATGCGGCGATGTGTCGAGCCGGCTCGCTTTGCAGGTAATCGCTCGGTCCCCAGAGAGTCATCGGAATCCGGCGGTTGCCGACGGTGCGCGATACGCGCGTGTAGAGATTCGCATCCCACTCGATACGCAGCGCTGCATCTTCGAGGGCGGCCACCGCGCGCGGCTTGGGTGTGGTCGTCTCGGTCTCGGTTTGCGCCGGCAACAGTCCGTGGCGCAGCGCCAGCGCGAGTCCGCCGGCGAACTGCACGAACTGTCGACGCGAAGTCTTTCGCTGAGTCATGGATCTTTGATCATGAACCGATGCGTTGTGCCTATTGACTTGTTCTCGAAAATAACCATAACATTAAACGCAAGAATACGAAAGCAATTACCGGGATTGATGTTTCATTTGCTTTCGTTTTCACTTCGGCGACATCAATAAACCATGCTCAATGGTACAGGGAGACGACGCGTGCCAAGCCTCAAGGCTACTTTGATTGCGATTTGGCTGCCATTCGCAGCGACCGGCGCGATCGCCGCTGACCTCGATGCGACCGCCGCCGCGGACTCCGCGGCAGCGGCGCAACCCGCCGGCAAGAACGTCCCGGATACGGAGCTTCAGGAGATCGTCGTCACGGGTCTTCGGGCAAGCCTCGAGAAGTCCCTCGACATAAAGAAGCACGCCGCCGTGGTGCTCGATTCCATCAATGCCGAGGAGCTCGGCCGATTTCCCGACGCCGACGTCGCCGACTCGCTGGAGCATTTGCCCGGCATCACCATCAGCCGCACCACCGGCGGCGAGGGGCAGAAGGTCTCGGTGCGCGGCTTCGGGCCGCAATACAACATTGTCACGCTGAATAACCGGATTCTGGCCACCGACGACGATGCGCGCGACCTGGCGTTCGACGTGCTGCCCTCGGAAGTGATCTCCGGCGCCGACGTGCTCAAGTCCTCGGAAGCCTCCGCGCTCGAGGGCAGTATCGGCGGCACGGTGAACCTGCGCACTGCTAGTCCGTTCGATAACCTGGGCTTCCACGGCGGCGCGCATACCGAGGGCAATTACAACGAAATGACCTCGCTGCATGGCTACAAAGTCTCGGCGTTCGCCTCGGACACGCTGCTCGACAACACCTTGGGATTCCTGATCGGGGGCGTGCTGTCCGATACCCACACGCGCACCGATGCGCTGAACGCCTACACCCAGGACATCTACGATGCGACCGCCTTCCCCTTCGAGGATTCGAACATGACGCCGCCCGCGGGGACGCCGCTTGCGGCCGCGCCCTGCTGCATCACGTTCGGCTCGATCTTCGACGAGAAGAAACGCGAAGCCTTGTCCGGCAGTCTCGAATGGCGGCCGAACGACGCGCTCAAGCTGGTCGCCGACGGCCTCTGGACCAAGCTTCAGGATCCGCAGATCGGCTACAACCAATCGTATTACTTCCCGTACGGCGTCGATCAGAATGGCAACGGCACCTGGTCCGATTCGAGCGCGACCATTAAAAACGGGGTGGTGACCGGAGTGACGGCAAACAACTTCACGCCGGAGATCGTCAACAATACCACCGACCGCAACGTCGTCACCTCGATGTACGGCTTGAAGGGCACGTGGACGCCCACCGACAAGTTCTCGCTCGGCTTCGATGCCTATCGTTCGACGGCGAATCGGCCCGAGGGCGGCACCGACACGTTCGTGACCGCGGGCCTGGTGTCGGCGTTGCCGAACGCCGAGGACTACATCACGCTCACCGACCTGCCGCACAGCCTGCCGAGCCTCAACGTGGTGATTCCGCCGAGCCAGCTCGGCCTGTCGGCCTGCCCGAGCGGAACCTCGAGCGCCACCAGGGCGGGCTACTGTTCTTACACGGCGTTGATGAACTCCGGGTTTCTGGACAACAACAAATATTGGTCCACCCATTACGATGGACTCAACGGCTATTCCGTGCACGACCAGGTCACTGGCTTCACGCTCGACGGCGACTACAAAGCGAGTCTGGGATTCTTCGACAAGCTGCTGTTCGGCGTGGGCTACAATCATCGCGAAAAGAGCCGAGTCGACGTCAGCAACGACTGGGACAACGGGTCCGGTCAATACGGCACGCTGTACCAAACCGCAGGATGTCCGGTGCAGTGCAGTCCCTATTCCTTCGGCTCACAGGGATTCAATGTCATTTCGTTCACGAGTCCGCCGAATTTCATGCAGGGCGCGGGCGGATCGTATCCGTTGGTGCTGCCACAGCTGAATACCGCCCAGCTACTCGCGTTCCTGGCGAGTTTGAACGGCAAACCCAATCCAACCTTCTGCACGTCGCTGCCGTGCGCCACGCCTTTCAACCTCGCCTCGACGTTGCCGCAGCCGAACCCGTTCAATTCCTATCGAGTCGCCGAGAAGACCTATTCGTTCTACACGGAAGCGACCTTCGCCGGTAACAGCTGGTCGGGGAACGTCGGCGTGCGTGTCGTGCGCACAACGACCGTGGCCGCCACCGCCGAGTCCGTCCCGACGGATATATGGACCAATAATGCGACCAACTCGGTGCAGAGCTTCAATGTGGATTACAGCACCGCAGCGCAATTCCTGCAGGAAGCGACCTACACTCTGGCGCTGCCCTCCGCCAACTTAAGCTATTGGGTCGTGCCCGAGCAGCTGCAGTTTCGCGCGGCGGCGGGAGAGACCATGTCGCGTCCGAACTTGAATCAGCTGGCGCCGAACTCCACCAACCAAGCAATCAACGGCACGCCGGAGATCGACTACACCGGCACCGCGGGCTTGAAGCCCATCAAGGCCTGGTCCGTCGATCTGTCGCTCGAATGGTATTACCAGCCGCACGCGGCGCTCAACGCGGCGCTGTTCGGCAAGAAAGTCTCCAATGACATCTACACCGCGACGCAAACCAGCGTCAATCTAGGCACTCTGGAATACGACAACGGACCGCCGGGCTCACCGAACAACCCGTCGAAGCCGTTTCTCTGGACCATCACGGCTCCGGCCAACGGCGACAAGTCGACCTACACCGGTGTCGAGTTGAGCTGGCAGCACTTCCTCGAGAACGGCTTGGGCACGCACATGCAGTACACCCATACCTGGAGCAAGGGCTACGATCAGTTCGGCAATCCCACCGGCGCGGTCAACGCAGCGCCGCCCACCACGTTCTCGGTCAGCTTGATCTATGACAAGGGTCCGTTCAACGCGGACGTGAACTGGGACTACACCTCCAGCTACACCACCTATTGCTCGGCATGCACGGAAGTGCCGGGTTGGCCCGCCATTGCCGATTCCTTCTCGTGGGTCACGGCAAGCGCTCACTACCGCATCTACAAAGGCTTCGAGGTGTACGTCGAAGGCAAGAATCTCAGCAATGCCATCGCGCGCACTTACCTCAATGGCAATCCGCTGTTGCCGTGGGGCCCGGGCCAGCTCATCGGCGAGAGCGCCAGCGGCACGGGCCAGGGCTACAGCGCGTATGGACGCAGCTACGTGCTCGGCGCCTCGTACCGATTTTAGCGTGAACAAACCCTGGCTCACGTATGCGCTGATCACCACCGGGTTCTGGGGGGTGTGGGGCGCATTCGCCGAATTTCCGACGCGCCACGGCTTTCCCGAAACGCTGGTGTACGTGGTGTGGGCGCTGACGATGATTCCACCGGCGCTGTACGCCATGCATCGCGCCGGGTGGCGGGTGCAACGGGACCCGAAGTCGATTCTCTTGGGGCTGCTGATCGGATTGACGGGGGCGGGCGGACAGATGCTGCTGTTCCACGCCGTGCACACCGGGCCCACGTACCTGATCTTTCCAATCATCGCCTTGTCGCCCGCGATCACCATTGCGATGTCGATG
>CAYRAC010000120.1:0-8953 GCA_964422045.1 uncultured Steroidobacteraceae bacterium | reverse complement strand
CGCCGGCGAGCAGCGCGATCAGCAACAAGGGTGGTACGCGCATCAGTAGATGCGTCAAGGCTGTGATCGTCCACCCGAGCGATTGAGACAGCAGGTCGAATGCGCCTTGGGCGTGATGCAGGGCATATTGCACGCCGATGTCCATCGCATGACCCACCGGAATTTTATGCTGCATCACCCAGGCGTTGGCGGCGCCCAGCCGGCTCTGCGGCGGGGGTGCCTGCAGATGTAAGCCGGATCTCACGCTATCGGCGCCGCGCTCGCCCTGCATGCTTACGACGCCCGCGAGCCAAGCATCGAGATCACTGTCGTGCGACTGTAGAAATCGGGTCGCCGCTGCAGGCCCGTCGAGATGCTCGTCCAAAATGAGCGACATCAGCCGGCTTTCGAGCTCGGGCGTGAAAACTAGGTTTCTCAGGAGTCGCCCGACATTCGGGCATTCCTCGAGATAGCCCGTGCGCACATCGGTAAATATCTTGGCCTCCCCGAAGTGCACGGCCTCGCCGCCTTGCAGAAACTGCATCGGGTACTTCAAGGTCATGGGATGCGGCGACCAGGCCAGGAATACGATCCAATCGCCGTTGCGTTCGGCCCGCGAAACTTCGCTCAACATGGCTTGTTCACTTGACTCGACCAGCAACCAGTCGCCGAGTCCGAAGTGGTTCTGCGCAATCATTGCGGCGATAATATGGTTGCCGTCGTTGCCCGCTTCGATGCCGAATATTTGCCGCTTGAACCGCTCTGCGTGTGCCGCCAGGTCTGCGAAGCGAGTCACCCCGGCCTGCGCGACGTACTTGGGCACCGCGAGGGTGTAGTTCGCGCCTTCAAGATTTGCGCGCACCACTTGCAGCGAGTTGTCTGCCAGAAAAGGCCTGCGGTCCTGTTGTAGGCTCGGCTCCCAGTCGCCCAAAAACACATCGATTTGACGATTGCGCAGGGACGCAAAGGTGACCGGAATCGACAGGATTTGCGTCACCGGTCGATAGCCCAACCCTTCGAGCAGGCGCGAAGTGAGCGCCGTGGTGGCGGTGATGTCGGTCCAGCCGACGTCGGCGAAGCGCACGCTCGTGCAGTTCGCCGGGTCCGGCAGCGCAGCGACCGCCGGCGCGCCCAAGAGCAGACATCCCATCCACGAAAGGCGGCAGAAGGCGCTCTTGAGCCTAGCAGAGATAGGCGGGCTCCTCGACAGCCAAAATGGCTTTGACGTTGTCGAGATGATCGATGGCAAGTTGGCCATAACCCCGCCATTGTTGTTCGGTCAAACGCGCCATCGCTTCCGGCACGAGGCGCAAGGGCTTGCCCGTCGCGTAGCAGGTGAGCAAGGTCTCAGCCGCGCGCTCGAAGTAATACAGTTCGTCGAAGGCTGCCGCCACAGTCGGACCGATCACCAGCACGCCGTGGTTGGCCATCATCAATACCGTCTTGCCGTCGACCAGCAGCGAGGCGGCGCGCGCTCCTTCGCCCGCCGACAGCGCCATACCGGCGAACTCGCGATCTACCGCGATGCGCCCGTGAAAGCGCATGGTGTTCATGTCGATGGGATACATGGTGCAGTCCTCCAAGCACCCCAAGGCGACGGCGTACTTGCTGTGCAGATGCATGACGCAGCGGGCGTGTGGAATCCGCGCATGAAGGCCGGCATGCAAGAACCACGCGGTCGGGTCGGGCGCCTCGGGCCGACTCATGGCGGCGGTGTCATGGGCATCGAGCAACAACAGGTCGCTCGCGCAGATTCGAGAGAAATGGCGGCCGCGAGGATTCATGAGGAAGCGCGAGCCATCGGCCGACACCGCGACGCTCAAGTGATTTGCCACCGATTCGTGCATATTGAGCCGTGCGAACCAACGAAACGCGGCGGCGAGGTCGATGCGGGCGGCGCGTTCATCCGCAGCGAGTGCGGGTTCGCTCATCGCTGCGCCGTCGCATAGTGAGGATGGATCCACACAGGAGGCGATTCGCGCATGAGGGCCGCCCTGCCACGGATCCGATCGCTCATCTTCTCGGCAATCATGATGGTGGGCGCATTGGTGTTGCCGCTCACGATCGCCGGCATCACGGAGGCGTCCACGACCCGAAGCCCGGTCACGCCGTAGACGCGGCAATCACCGTCAACGACGGCACCGCGCTCAACCGCGCCCATGCGGCACGTGCCCACGGGGTGATAACACGTCTCGACGGCACCGCGTACCCAGGCGTCGATCTGCGCGTCGCTCTGCACGGATTCGCCGGGGTTCAACTCCGGGCCTCGATAGGCGGCAAGGCTTGGTTGTGCGAGGATTTCGCGCGTCAGGCGCACCGCTGCGCGCAGCACTTGGCGATCTTCGGGTGCGGCGAGATAGTTGAAACAAATTGCAGGCGCGACGCGCGGATCGGCGCTGCGAACCGCGACCGAGCCCAAGCTCTTCGGCCGCATGAGATCAATGTGCACTTGGAAGGAATGCATGCCCACATCCTCCACCGTGCCTGGCTTGATCGCCAGCGGCATGAAGGTCAATTGCAGATCAGGGTGTTCGACGCCCGCTCGGCTGCGGATGAAGCCGCCTGCCTCGAAGTGATTCGAGCCGGCCAAGCCGCCCCGACCCAAGAACCAGCGGATTCCCGTGAGCAGTTTCGGCAGGCCGCGATTGGCACCAAAGATCGAAACCGGCTGCGAGCAGGCGTGCTGCACGACGATGTCCGGGTGATCGTTCAAATGGGCACCCACGGCGGGTAAATCGCAACGCGGCGCAATGCCCAATCGGGTCAGATGGTCGGCGGCACCGATCCCCGAGAGTTGCAAAAGTTGCGGCGAGTTGATTGCGCCCGCTGACAAAATGACCTCGGCGGCGTGAGTTTCGAGCGTCCGGCCGCCCAGGCTGTATTGAACGCCGATGGCGCGCGTGCCGCTGAATAACACGCACTGTACCAGCGCACCGGTCGCAATGCTGAGATTCGCACGGGCCCGTGCCGGCGATAAATAGGCGCGCGCGGCGCTGCAACGGCGACCCGCATAGGTGGTGCGATCGACGCGCCCGAAGCCTTCTTGACGCTCGCCGTTCGGATCAGCGGAGACCGGATACCCCGCATCGCGAGCCGCGGCGAGAAAGCTCGATGCCAATGGGGATTGTGCGATGTTCGGCGCCTCGACCCGCAGCGGACCCAAGTGGCCGTGGTAGGCATTGCCGCCGAGCATATGCCGTTCGGCACGCTTGAAGTAGGGAAGAACATCGGCGTAGCCCCATCCCTCGAGTCCGCTCGACTCCCAGGCGTTGTAGTCGAGCGCGTGGCCGCGGATGTACACCATGCCATTGATGGAGGAGGAGCCGCCGAGCACGCGCCCGCGCGGATGCGTGAGACGTCTGCCGTTAAGATGCGGCTCAGGATCGGATATATAGTTCCAGTTGAAGCGCTCCGAGGAGAGCAGACTGCCGACCGCTGCGGGCATGTGAATCCGCCAGCTGCGATCGGGCGGCCCCGCCTCGAGAAGCAGTACGCGAGTCCCCGCATCCTCGGTGAGCCGCGCCGCGAGCACACATCCCGCCGATCCCGCGCCAACGATGATGTAGTCGTACGCGGCGCTGCGCATCACGAGCGAATGGCGTCGTAGCAGAGTTGATGGAAGTGGCGCACCAGGTGTTCACTGCGGTTGGCAAAATCCTCGCCGATAATGTAGCGGCCGCGGCTGAACCCCAAAGACTTCAAGCCTTTTTGATTGGACACATTCAGGCGAATGTCCTCGGGCCCCAAGTCCTGGTTCATCCACCGGATGCACGCCCGGGTGGCTTCCGGCAGCGGGCGACCCTTCACGCCGTAGTAGCCGAAGCGCAGCGAGGAGGTCTCGGGTCCGGTCGGATTCATGATGAAAGTCCCGACCACGTCTGCGTACGGAAAGACGTACAGGGTGGCGTTCGGCCATAGACCGAAATTGAAAAACCAGTCCGATTGCCAGGTTGCACCCTCGAGCGCAACGCCGTACGCCGTGGTCGTGCCGCGCTTCGGCGGCCCGATATACGACCACCAACGGTCATGCGGCGTCAGCCTGTAGCCCGCGAAATCGATGAGTTGCACCAATTGCTTGTGCGCCGGGCCGGACTGGTCAAAGTGATAGCCCTCGATGGAATTCTCTTGGATCACTTTCCAGTTGGCCGCCACCGGAACATCGATCTCTTCGAGCAGCGTCAACCGATCGAGATCGGGGATGAAGCGGTGAATCTGCTCCTCAGCGCCGGGCGCCATTGCGGGGATGGAGGGTGCCGATGCGTCCATGTTCACGAACACGAATGAGGCGAACACCGCGACTTGCACCGCTTTCAAGCCATGCGCGGCCTTGTCGAATCCCGGCGTCTCGCCGCCGTGGGAGGCAGCCCGCAGGCATCCGTCCAGGCTGTACGTCCAGGCGTGATAGGCGCAGGTCAAAAGCGCTACATGGCCCCGCCGCTTATCGACCAAGCGGTTGCCGCGATGCTGGCAGACATTGTGAAAAGCTCGGATTACGCCGTCGCGACCCGCGACGACGAGAATGCTTTGATCGAGAAAATCATGAGTGACAAAGCTACCCGGCTCTTGGAGTTCGCTCAGGTGCCCCACCAAGTGCCAGGACTTGAAAAAAATCGAGGTCTTCTCGCGTTCGAATACCTGCGGGTCGTAGAAGAACGCCGGCGGTAGAGTATACCCAGCCCTTTGATCCTCCTCGCTCCAAATGAGTGCTGCGTCCATGAGAGTCCTCGCTGACAAAGCCGCAACGCTACGGCGGATCGGCTGGCGAAACCTGCTAAAAAGCGTCATGATGATGTCGCATTCTTGAGTTAGGGCCGGCATGCAAAGAATCGCCTTTTTACTTCTGCCGGAATTCTCGTCGTTGGGACTCGCGGCGGCCATGGAGCCGCTGTTCATCGCCAACTGGCTGGCGCAGCGGCCCGTGTTCACCTGGTCGACGCTCTCGGTTGACGGCAAAGCGGTGCGTGCCAGCAACGGCAGCGTGACCGCGGTGAATGCGGACTTGCAGGCGCTCGATTTCGGCAGCGCATTTGTCTTGGCGAGTTTCGATCCGGCGGCGGCGGCCCGCCAGCCCGAGGCGCTGCGTTGGCTCAAGCGCATGGCACGGTCGGGGGCGGAACTCGGAGGTATCGAAAACGGCAGCTGGCTGTTGGCGCGCGCCGGTCTTCTCAAAGGCCATGAAGTCGCCGTGCATTGGGACAATCTCGAGGGCTTCCAAGAGGCATTCCCGGCATGCCGCGCCAGCGCGCAGCTGTACTGCCGCAGCGCCAATCGCTTCTCGTGTGCCGGAGCATCCGCAATTCTCGACCTGATGATTGCCTTTATCGGCTGGCACGGCGAGGCGGATCTGGCGGCCGAAGTCGCTGAACATTTGTTGCTCGCGCGTGTGCGTGCGCCAAACGCCGCACAGCGGCACGGCGCCGACACAGCCGAGGAGGGCGCCGATGCGCTCGTTGCCAAGGCCACGCAGCTGATGGCGGCGCACCTGGAGGAACCCCTGTCGTGTCGGGAGCTGGCGCGCGGCGTGGGACTGTCATTGCGGCAACTCGAACGGCGTTTCGCACAGGAATTGAGCTCGACAGTATTGCAGGAGTATCGAAGGATTCGCGTGGCCAAGGCACACCAGCTGTTGCAGCAGACGACGTTGACGGTCATCGAGGTCGCGATCGCCTGTGGGTTTTCATCGCCCGAATATTTCAGCCGCGTTTATCGGCTGCAGTTCGGCTGTCTGCCGAGCCGCGATCGGAAACAATCGATTACGGCACCGGTCCTTCGCCACCCCAGAAAACGCCGCGGGCTCAAGGCAGCTCATCACTAGGGCGATCGTCCGAGGTTTGCGAAAGCTCCACAGAAAAGGGCAAAATCATGGTCCGAACCGCAGCGAGGAGCCATCATGTGCGAACTGGACGATATGGAAGAATTTTCAAAGCAAGCCAGCGGCGTTTCACGGCGTCAGTTCAGTACATTGGCGTTGGGCGCTGGATTGGCGGCGGCTCTCCCGAGACTCGCGGACGCGGCGCAGACCCAGGGAGCCGACGTCGAGATTAAAACTGCCGACGGCACATGCGACGCCTACTTCGTCAGTCCGGTCACGGGAAAATATCCCGCGGTGCTGACGTGGCCGGATATTTTTGGCTTGCGGCCTGCGTCCAAGGAGATGGCGACGCGGCTGGCGAGTTCGGGCTATGCGGTTCTCGTCATCAATCCGTTCTATCGAATCAAGAAGGCACCGACCGCGCCGGAACATCCGGATTTCAACGACCCTGCAACGCGGCAAGCCCTCCTATCCATGGCGGGAACGTTGAGCGCCGCCACGGCGGCGACTGACGCAAAGGCATTCGTGGCCTTTCTCGATGCACAGCCGGCAGTCGACAAGAAGAAGAAAATGGGCACGACCGGCTACTGCATGGGCGGCCCCTTTGTGTTTCGCACCGCCGCCGCCTATCCGGATCGCGTGGGGGCGGCAGCGACGTTTCACGGCGGCAGTCTCGTGACCGACAAGCCGGATAGCCCGCATCTGCTCATCCCGCAGATGAAGGCGCGATACCTGGTGGCCATCGCGGAGAACGACGACGCGCGTCAGCCTGAAGCGAAGACCGTGCTCAAGGATGCCTTCGCGAAGGCACATTTGACAGCCGAAGTGGAGGTCTATGCGGGTGCTCAACACGGCTGGTGCCCACCGGACTCTGCCGTGTACAACCACGACCAGGCAGAAAAGGCATGGAGCCGCCAGCTGGCCCTGTTCTCGAAGGCCCTCGTTTAAGGACCAGTCACAGGTCTGCGCTGCAAAAACGGCATGCCGCGATAGGAATCCGCCCACCCAGGCGCCGGCAGTCAGCGCCACGGAGATGAGGGTCTCGCTCCATCGGAAGGCGTCCTTAGAGCCTGCCGCGACTATCGGCAGCCACACCAACAGGGTGAACATGCCGATCTGCACAGCGGCTAGCACGGCTGCCAGCCGCGCGAAGACACCGCTGATGAGCGCCACGCCCGCCGCGAGGTAGGCGCTGCCGGTGAAGTACGCCCAAGCGTCGTGCGCCGGCAAATACCCGGGCACGAGAGCAGCGGTCTCTTTCAGATAGACAAAGTGCGCTGTGCCGAACGGGATCAAAGCCGCGCCGTAAAGCACCCTCGCGATGTGCAGACCCCTCTCACCGGTCGCAAAACCGAGATGCCGTCTATCCCAATCCGCGGCGAACCATGCATACAGAATCCACGCAGCCGCGACGATCACCGCGTTCTCGCCCCACCCAGACCAAGGCTCTTGGGTAGCGGGCGCGAGCACGATGTCGCGCACCCGGAAGATCAACAACCAGAGCAGCAGATAGGCGAGTAATACACGGGCGGCCGCGGCGGCGGTGCGCCGCCAGAGCAAGCCGAGGCCACACCCGAGGCAGATGAAGGCGCACATATACACCAGCACGTCGCGTGCAGGCACGCCCTTCGGTACCGGCTGCCACGGCGGAGTGAAATTGCCTTTTAAAATACCCAGGACTCCGAGCACAATCAGAGTCGTCGCAAAGATCGCACGTCCCGCGCCGGCGATACGCATCGCTCGATCCCGTTGAGGTTCTGTGCGCATGCCCTACCCTACGATAGCACCAAGCATGGGCAACACCTCATGTTAGGGTTTCCCGAGGGTCTCCTGGTCTTGCTCGAGCATCTCTTCGGGGAGGATTTCACGCGCCGGCAGAGGCGGGGGATTGGGCGAGACGTGTTCGGAAGCCTCGATGGGGACATTCGGCTCGCTGTTCGCGCGGGCCGGGTTTTGGCCTAGCGACTCGGTCTGCGGCAGCTGCGCTTTGGACCAGCCGCCACCCAAATTGTTGATCAAATTGACGCTGGCGGTAAGCTGGCGCAGCTCGACCTGCACTTCTGTTTCGCGAGCTGAAAGGAACGCATTCTGCGCGGTGATGACATTGACATAGCTGTCGACGCCATTACGAAATCGAACCACGGAGAGTTGCACCGCGCGCTGCGCGGCGACGGCCGCTGCGTGCTCTTCGGCGACCTCTTGCGCGAGAATCCGCAGACTGGCCAAGTTATCTTCCACCGATTGCAGCGCGCTCAGCACCGTCTGGCGGTAATTCGCCGCGGCCGCATCGTCTTCGGCACGTGCTCGGGCGCTGGCAGCGCGGCGCGCGCCGCCGTCGAATAACGTCTCGGCGAGGTCGGGTCCGAACGACCAGAATCGATTCGGCGCGTTGAGCAGTTGACCCAAGGCGGTCGACTCATAGCCGGCGGTGCCGCTGACCGTCAGGGCCGGGAAGTAGGCAGCTCGTGCAACTCCAATGGCTGCGTTTGCGGCCGCGACCTGACGCTCCGCGGCCGCAATATCGGGACGTCGTTCGATCAAATCCGCAGGGATTCCATCGACAGGCACGTCCGGCAGTGTTTGATTGAAGCGCTTATAGGGCAGTGAGAACTTCGAGGGCGGCACGCCGATCAGAACCGCGATCGCATGCTCGTAGGTGGCGCGCGTGATCCCAAGATCCGTCGCCTGGGCTTCGGCGGATTTCAATTGAGTATCCGCCTGCGCGAGATCCTCGTCGGAATCGAGCCCGTTGTTGAACAGGGTTTGCACCAAGCGGCGGTTGGCTCGAAAATCGGCCAAGGTATCATCCAGGATCCGCCGCTCCTCGTCTGCGATTCGCATCTGAAAGTAATCCTGCGCGAGGCTGGTTTGCGTACTCAACAAGGCGTTCGCAAGCTGCGCGGCACTCGCCTGCGCCGAATAGCGATTTTGCGCCACGGTATTGCGGATGCTGCCCCACAAGTCGACTTGATAGGTGGCCTCGAGCGGCAGCGCGAAAATCGTCCGCGGCGAGGTTGAGCCGCCGGCGGAGGTGTTCACGGAACTACCCGCGCCAGTGCTCGTGCCGGTGCTCGGCGTGCTGCTGCCGGTCGCGGTAGTGCCGGAATTGGAAGAAGAGAGCACCGAGGCGGATGACTTGGACCGCGTTACGGATGGATCGGT
>CAYRAC010000119.1:0-8992 GCA_964422045.1 uncultured Steroidobacteraceae bacterium | reverse complement strand
GCGGGGGATGGACGCCGTTCAGGCTTCGCCCACCCCCCTCTATTGGGCATAGCCCGGAATCCGAGCGGATGACCGGCCGGGTCGGACGCCTTTTCTAGTGCGCTTCGTCCCAATTGCGGCCGACGCCCACATCGACCTTGAGCGGCACCGCCAATGTCGCCGCTTGCGCCATGTAGCTGCGCAGCGGCCCGGTCATCGCCTCGATGGCCGCATCCGCCACTTCGAGGACCAGTTCGTCGTGAACCTGCATGATCAATCGAGCCGGGATCTGCGAGCGTTGCAACCAGGCGTCGACTTCGATCATGGCGCGCTTGATGATATCGGCAGCCGTCCCCTGCATGGGCGCGTTGATGGCGCTGCGTTCGGCGTACTGGCGCAGCGCCGCGTTTCGCGACTGTATTTCCGGTAGGTACAGGCGCCGCCCGAATACCGTCTCGACGTAGCCCGTCTCGCGTGCCTGTCGGCGCGTTTCCTCCATGTAGCGTTTTACGCCCGGATAGCGCTCGAAATACACATCCATGTATTTCTGCGCCTCGCCGCGCGCGATCCCCAACTGTCGCGCGAGCCCGAATGCCGACATTCCGTACATCAAGCCGAAATTAATGGCCTTGGCGGAACGCCGCTGATCGGCATGCACCTCCTCCAAAGGTATGGCAAACACTTCGGCGGCGGTTGCCTGATGAATGTCGCGATCCTCGGCAAACGCCTGCAGCAAATTCGCATCGCCGGACAAATGCGCCATGATGCGCAATTCGATTTGCGAATAATCGGCGGCAACCAGCGAGTGACCGGGCGGTGCCACGAACGCCTGACGAATGCGACGCCCCTCCTTGGTGCGGATCGGGATATTTTGCAGATTCGGATCCGTCGAAGAGAGTCTGCCGGTGGCGGCGACCGCTTGGTGATACGACGTGTGGATGCGCCCGGTCGCTGGATTGATTTGCTCGGGGAGCGTGTCCGTATAGGTCGACTTGAGTTTGGTGACGCTGCGATATTCCAGGATCAGTTTGGGCAACGGATAGGATTCGGCCAGTTCCTCGAGCACATCTTCCGCCGTCGACGGCTGACCGGTCGGGGTTTTGCGCATCACCGGAATGCCCAGCTTGCCGAATAATATTTCCTGCAATTGCTTGGGCGAGTCCACGTTGAAGACGCCGCCGGCTTCGGCGTGCGCCTGCGTTTGCAGCTCGAGCATGCGCGCCGCCAGTTCCGAACTCTGCGTCTTGAGCAGCGCGCGATCCACCAACACGCCGCTGCGCTCCATGCGATACAAAACCGCCACCAGCGGCTGCTCGATGCTTTCGTACACGGTTTTCAGCGTCGGCAGCGCCGCGATTTGCGGCCACAGCGCATGGTGCAGCTGCAACGTGACATCCGCATCTGTGGCCGAATAGTCGGCGGCCCGATCCACATCCACTTGATTGAAGCTGATCTGTTTCGCACCCTTGCCCGCGATATCTTCGTAATGAATGGTCTTGATACCCAGATACTTCGCCACCGCCGTGTCCATGTCGTGGCGCGTTGCGACGCTGTTGAGCACGTACGACTCGAGCATCGAGTCAAACCGCTGTCCGTCGAGGCGGATTCCATGATTGGCCAGAGCGTGAGCGTCGTATTTTTGATGATGGCCGAGCTTCGGCCGAGTCGAATCCTCGAGCAGCGGCTTGAATGCCTCGAGGACTTTGTCGCGATCGAGTTGCTGCGGCGCGCCCGGGTAATCATGACCGAGCGGTACGTAGGCAGCTTCCCCCGGGGCGACGGCGAACGACAGGCCGACGATGTGCGCCTGCATGTAATCGCGGCTATCGGTCTCGACGTTGAACGAAATGAGCGGCGCTTCGGCGAGCTTATCGAGCCACGCCTGCAACACGTCTTGCGACAAAATCTTGTGATAGGTGTGCGCGGCGGCGCTCGCATCCACCAAGGCCACGGCGGCCGCCCCGTCCGCGACCACCGATGCGGCGACGACCACGTCGATCTTCGCCGCGGACGGCTCGTTCACCGGTGCTGCGAGTTGCGGGCCGAGAGCCTTGAGCAGCGCGCGCAGTTCGAGCCGTGTATAGAGTTCACGAAGGCGTGCCAGGTCGGGGGCGCCGGCGGTGAGTCCGTCGGCGTCGAGATGCAGGGGAACGGACGTGTCGATGGTCGCGAGTTTGCGCGACAGTTCGAGCATGGCAAGCTCGCCGCGCAAGTTGTCGCCGACTTTGCCGCCGATGTCGCCCGCATGCGCGATCAGCTCATCGAGGGTCTGATACTGATTGAGCCATTTGGCCGCAGTCTTCGGGCCGACGCCGGTAATTCCGGGAATGTTGTCGGAGCTGTCGCCGACCAGCGCCAGGTAATCGACGATCTGCTCCGGGAACACATCGAATTTTGCCTTGACGCCGGCGCGATCGAGCCGCGAGTTACTCATCGTGTTGATCAATCCGATGTGCGGACCGACCAGTTGCGCCATGTCCTTGTCGCCCGTCGAGATCAGCACCTCGTAGCCCGATGCCGCTCCTTGTTTCGCCAGTGTGCCGATCACATCGTCCGCTTCAACTCCAGGTACGCGCAGCAGCGGCAACCCCATGGCCTCGACCGTGTCGTATAGTGGTTGCACTTGCGAGCGCAGGTCATCCGGCATGGCCGGACGATGCGCCTTGTATTTCTCGAACAAATCGTCTCTGAAGGTACGGCCGGGTGCATCGAATACCACAGCGATGCGATCCGGTGATTCTTCCTTGACCATCTTGTTCAGCATGTTGAGCACGCCCAGGACGGCCCCGGTCGGCTCTCCTCGCGAATTGCTGAGGGGCGGCAGCGCGTGGAACGCGCGATATAAATAGCCCGAGCCGTCCACCAAAATCAGTTTGCGTGCGCTCATGCTCTCGGGCCTGCCCCGATCAGGGCTTTGAAGGACTATCGGCTTGACCGCTCGGAGGATCTGTCGCCGGAGTGCCGGACGGCGTGGGCGCGGGAGCCGAACTCGGGCTTGGTACCACCACTTTCTTGTGCTTTGGGGCGTCCGGCAGCACCAGCGGCCCTTTCTGACCACAGCCGATAATCATCCCGGCCAGACACACAGGGATCCACAAGCGCGCCGTTCTCATGCAAACAGTATACCGCGCGCCGCGGCGCGCCTGTTTGATCGGAACTTCTATAGCCGCGGGCCGGTCCGAGACTGCACTACCTTTATTGGAGACGTTGATGAAGAGGATTTCACGAACCCTGGTGGCGATTTTCACGGTGGGCGCGTGCGCGGCTTCGACGGCGGCGTTGGCGGACGTGAATCCGGTCGGCTTTTATATCGGCGCCGGCGTGGGCTATTCCACCATCAGGAGCGACGATCCCGCGTACGGTCTGCCCGGCTATTTCAATGACCACCAGACTGCGTGGAAGGCGATCGTGGGCGTGCGTCCCATCCCCATCGTAGGCGCGGAACTCGAGTACATCGACTTCGGGCAGCCCGGTCAACACAACGGCTACTACAACAGCGCCTATTACGGACTCGACTCTCATCCGCGCGCCGGCGCCCTGTTCGCCGTCGGCTATTTGCCCATTCCGGTGCCGTTCCTGGACATCTTCGGCAAAGCGGGTGTGGCGCGCTTGGAAACCGATGTCACCAGCACGTCGAGCAACTGTGCGCCGGGTACCACCTGCTCGGCGGAGGCAACGATCTTCCGCACCAATCGCACCGACAATAAATTCACTTACGGCGTGGGCATGCAGTCGCGAGCCTGGGGAGTTGCATTTCGCGCCGAATACGAGCGCATCAGCTCTACGTATGGCGATCCGGACGCGCTGACCGTCAGCGCGACCTGGACGTTTTGAACATGCGCCGCTTTCGCATCAAGCCCGGCTCGATTTCCCGAGCGTAGCCGCGCGCGGCTGGGTCGCGCCGCCGCGTGCGGCCGCCTATACTTGCGCGCATGAATCGTATGATTCGAACGCGCGGTGCTGCACGCTTGCTGCTGGCGCTCGGCATGGGGGCCGCCGCTCTCGGCGGATGTGCGCATGACGACCGCCTCGCGAGCTCCGACAGCAACCTCGCCGTCGAAGCGGCGCTGCGCGCGAAGGTCGAAACCATCGTGGTCATTTACGCGGAAAATCGCGCCTTCGACAATTTGTACGGCAACTTTCCCGGCGCGCACGGCCTCTCCGAGGTGATCGACGGCAACGGACGGCCGCTACCTTCCTACGTCCCGCAGATCGATCGCAATGGCTCGGTGCTTGCGATTCTGCCGCCGACCTGGGGCGGAGTCACCGCACCGGGCACGCAACCGGTCGTGACCGAGGCACAGAGCGCCGGCTTGCCGAATGCGCCGTTCTCGATCGAGCACGCCTTCACGCCGCAAGCCAACGTGACACTGTCGACGTCCACGGTAACCCGCGATTTAGTGCACCGCTTTTTCGAGCACCAGATGCAGATAGATGGCGGCAAGAACGACGGCTACGCCGCGTGGTCCGACGCCGGCGGTCTCGCGATGGGTCATTACGATTACAGCCAATCAGCGCTGTATTCGCTCGCCCGGGAATTCGTGCTCGCCGATGATTTTTTCCAAGGCGCGTTCGGCGGTTCATTTCTGAATCACCAGTACCTGGTCTGCGCCTGTGCACCGCGCTATCCTGGCGCGGACAGCGCTGCAGCGAAGCCCTCGATCGCGTTGCTCGATCAGGACGCCGCCGGACATTACTTGCCGCGTCTGACACTCGCACGCGACGCCCGCGGCTCGGCCTTGGATGCCCCCCCGAGCTTTGCAAGAAACGGCAATATCACGCCGCTCAACTACTTCGGCGACGGCGAGTTCTACGCCGTCAACACAATGCAGCCTGCGTATCAACCGAGCGGCAACCCACCGGCAGCGGGCGATGCGGATTTTTTATTCGCCGATCCCATGAAGGCCACTACCTTGCCGCCGCAGACCCAGGCGACGATCGGCGATAGGCTCGACGCGAAACATATCCGCTGGGTCTGGTATGCCGGCGCGTGGATTGCCGCGAGCGCGGATGGCCGTCAGCCCCCACAGAAGACCCGCACGGCGATTTATGCGCCGCTGTACGCGGGCGCCGATCCGGACTTCCAGGCGCATCACCAGCCCTTCAACTACTACGAACGCTTCGATCCGGCGGCGCACGCCGAATACCGCGCGGTTCACCTGCAAGATTACAGCGCGCTGCTTGCCGACGCGGCTGCGGGCCGCTTGCCGGCGGTCGCTTTCTACAAGCCGCAAGGCAACGTGAACCAGCACGCCGGCTATGCGTCCGTCGCGGAAGGCGATGCACACATTGCCGATCTCGTGGCGAAATTGCGCGCAAGCCCGCAGTGGCCGCACATGGTGATCGTAATTACCTACGACGAATTCGGCGGCGCGTGGGACCACGTGGCGCCGCCGCACGGCGATCTGTTGGGGCCGGGCGCGAGAATTCCCGCGCTCATCATTTCGCCATTCGCGAAGCGCGGCACGGTCGATCACACGCAGTACGACACCGCGTCGATTCTGCGATTGATCACGCGACGCTTCGATCTCGCCCCATTGCCGGGCGTCACCCTGCGTGATCAAAGCCTCGCCGCGCACGGTGCCCCGCCGATGGGCGATCTGACCAACGCGCTCGATTTGGGCCGCTAGCCCAGCGGCGCCGCTTTACTTGGAGCGCGGCGCCGGCGGATTGGCCGGAGTCCCCGGAGGCACCGGCGGGCCGCTGCTCGATTTCACGCTGAGCAATTCCACCTCGAATATCAACAGCGAACCGGCCGGAATCCCCGGCTTGGGGCTCTTGCCATAGCCGAGCTCCGGCGGCACGAACAGTTGCCACTTGGCGCCCGGCTTCATCAGCAACAACGCTTCTTGCCACCCAGGGATCACACCGTTCACGGCGAACGATGCGGGTGCGTTGCGATCGTACGTGCTGTCGAATTGCGTGCCATCGATGAGCTTGCCGCGATACTGCACCGTCACCCCGTCGGTGGGCGTGATCGCGGCGGCTTTGCGGTCGCCCGGCAGCAAGATCCTGTACTGCAAGCCGGAGGCGGTGGTCGTCACGCCTTTCTCGCGGCCGTTGCGTGCGAGGAAATCCTTCGCCTGAGCCTCATTGCGCGCCACCGCTGCGTCCATCACCGAACGTATGTACCCCTGCACCTGCGCGCGGTCCGCCGGCGTGGTTTTTTTGCCTTGCATGCCGTCTTTCAAGCCGCGCGAGAGCGCCTCGGGGCTCAACTGGTCGGTGATTCCGACGTTGTGCATTTGTTCGCCGAAGCTCAGCCCAAACAAGTAGCCGATGTCATCGGCGCTCGGTGCGGTGGGATTCGCGCCAGCGGCAGCCGCCGCTGGCGGCGGGTTCGTTCCGGGAGCGGGCGTTTGAGCGCCGAGCGGCGCCGCGGCCGCCAACAGCAGCCCGGCCATGCAGAAGTCGCGCAGAAATGCGGATCTAGTATGTGTCATCACGCGAAGATACGCTCCTGCGGGCGAGCTGCGCCAGCGCGAAATTAGCCGCCCAAGGTGCCGCGCCGAACGATGGCCACGGTCAGGCGCGACGTACACACCAATTTGCCGTCGTCATTGACGATGTCGATGGTCCACACATGAGTGCGCCCCCCCAAGTGCACCGGACGCGCCGTGGCCGTCACCCGCCCGGAGCGCGCCGAGCGCACGTGGTTCGCGTTGATTTCCTGCCCGACGCACAAATACTCCGCGGCGTCGACGCACATGGTCGCGCCCGTGCTGGCGACGGTCTCGGCGAGCGCCACCGATGCGCCGCCGTGCAGCAGCCCATAGGGTTGCCGCGTGCGGTGGTCGACCGGCATGGTCGCGCGCACGAAATCAGCGCCGATTTCGCTGAACTCGATGCCGAGATGCTCGACCAGCGTGCCGCTGCCGCCCGAATTCAAATCCGCCAACGAGCGCAAACTGCGCCATATCGTCATTCGGAATCCTTGAGCGTGCCCGCAACCCGGCGGTAAGCTTCGCGAAACGGAATACCCTCCTTGGCCACCAAGGCGTTGGCGGCGGCGGCGGCGTGGATGCCGGGGTCGAGCCGGATGTGTTCCGGGCGAAAACTCACGCCATCGAGAGCGCTTGGCAGAATCTTGAGCGTCTGCAAGCAGGAATCGATGCCGCGAAACAAGGGCGGCTTGATCAACTGCAGATCGCGGTGATAACCCGAGGTGAGTTTTTGCGTCACTGCGAGCACTTCATTGAGCGCCGCTTGCGCCACGCAACTCCTGCCGCGCACCAGCTCAAACACGTCGGGGTTGCGCTTCTGCGGCATGATCGAAGAGCCGGTGGTGAAAGCTGCCGGCAGAGACACGAAGCTGAATTCCTGGGTGTAGTAGAGCAGCAAGTCGGCCGCGAGGCGTCCCAGGTCCTGCGCCAGCAGGGTGATCTCGAACAGCAACTGCGCTTCGGCCTTGCCACGCGACAGCTGCACCGCCGTCACGGGTTCCTGAGTGACCGCAAAACCGAGACGGCGGCGCGTTTCTTCACGACTCAGAACGAGGTTCGGCGTGCCGTAGCCGGCCGCCGAGCCCAAGGGGTTCTTGCCGATGCGCCGCTGCGTCAGTGCAAGTCCCTCGGCATCATCGCGTATTTCCGCGGCGAAACCCTGCGCCCACAGCGCCACGCTGCTCGGCATGGCTTGTTGCATATGGGTGTAGCCGGGCAGCACCACGGCGCCGTGGCGCGCGGCCAACGCATCGAGCGCACTCGCAACCGCCGCCGCGCCCTGATGCAGCTCAGTGGCGGCGTCGCGCATGTACAGCCGCAGCGCCGCGAGCACTTGATCGTTACGCGACCGCCCGGCGTGTAAGCGTCCGCCGGCCGCGCCGACGCGGGCGGTGAGCAGATTCTCGATCGCCGTTTGGCAGTCCTCTTGCTCGAGCACGATCCGCCATTGTCCCTGCGCATGCTCGCTGCCGATGGCGGTCAACGCGTCGCGGATCGATTCCAAGTCCGGCGCCGACAACAGTCCCTGAACTGCGAGCATTTCCGCATGGGCGATCGATGCTCGAATGTCGTAGCTCACCAGCCGATTGTCGAGAAGATGGTCATCGCCCGCCGTGAAGGCGAGCACCTGCGAGTCGAGCGCAATGCCCTTGTCCCAGAGACGCGTCATCGAGCGCTCGATTGTTCCGCGGGGCTCAAGGCGGTCAAATCGGCGACCACGAGAGTGCCGGTTCCCTCGTTGGTGAATATCTCCGCCAGCAAACTATCGGTGGATTTGTAGCTGATGACGTGCACACGGCGCACGCCGCCGCGGATCGCATTCTCGATCGCGGCCGCCTTCGGCAGCATGCCGTCTTTGAGCGCGCCCTGATCGCGCAAACGCTTCAAGCCCTTGATGTCGGTATACGAGACCACGGAGCTGGCATCGTCCAGACGTTCAAGAATTCCCTGGGCGCCGGTGCATAGCACGAGCTTCTCGGCCGACAGCGCCCCGCCGATGGCGGCAGCCACGGTGTCGGCGTTGATGTTGAGCAACGTGCCGTGGGCATCGGCTGACAGAGGACTCACCACCGGCATCAAGCCGTTCTCGAGCAATTTCTCGATGACTCCCGTATTCACCGAGTCGATGTCGCCGACGAAGCCGTAATCGACGAACTCTCCGGAGCTGTCGGGGACGCGCATCGGCGGGCGCTTATGCGCGCGTATCAAACCGGCATCGACGCCGCTCAAGCCGATCGCCTCGATGTCGAGTTCGCGGCAGATCGCGAGAATGCGTGTGTTGATCAAGCCGTTCAGCACCATGGCGGTCACATCGATCGATTTCTGGTCGGTGACGCGCCGGCCATGGACCATGCGCGTGTCGATGCCCAACGAGGCCTGCATGCTGTCGAGCTGCGGACCGCCGCCGTGCACCAGCACCGTCTTGATGCCCACCTGGTGCAGGATCGCCACCTGTTCGATGAGCGCGCGCGTCGAGATCTCATCGCTGAAAACCGCACCGCCCGCCTTGATGATGAACACCTTGTTCTTGTACATGCGGATGTACGGCGCCGCGCTCTTGAGCGCACGCA
>CAYRAC010000118.1:378-9032 GCA_964422045.1 uncultured Steroidobacteraceae bacterium | reverse complement strand
CTGGAGAATTACCAAAAGGCGCGTATCGGGGAGAAAGCGGACAACGCGGGATCGGTGCGGTTTGAAGTGGTGTTGCCGCCAACTTCGCCCCTGGCTCCTGTCTGGCCGAAGCGCGGCTTACTGCTTGCCGGCATTTGGGCTGCCGCACTTGCGGCCGGCGCCGCTCTCGCTTACGGGTTGCATGCGCTGCGACCCGTCATGTCATCCGTTGCTGCCATCACCAAGATGACCAGTTTTCCGGTGCTCGGTGTCGTCGGCGCCGCATTTCCGAGCCGGGAGCGCTCCGCGCAGCGCCAGGATCTCCGGAGATTCGCGGCGGCTGCTGCAGCTCTGGTGGTGGCCCTGGCAATCGTGCTTGCGTTGAATTGGTCGGGACTGCGACTGAACCCACAAGTGCTGAATGCATTGGTGACGACATGAGTCTGGTAGAGCAAGCGCTCGCGCGTTTGCGACAAACGAACGCGGCGAAAACTGGCAACGAAGAGAATCATTCCGAGGCCGCGGCACCGGCGCCGCGCGCCAGAGCTCGAAGCGTGTCCGCCGGTGCCGCAAAGCGATTGACCCTGGATCTCGGCAGATTGCGCGCCGCGGGTTATCTGCCTGAGGAGAGCAGAGATAGGCAATTTGCCAATCACTATCGGCAAATCAAACGGCCGTTGATAGAAAAGGCTTCGTCGGCGCATCCCGTCGGAGTCCTGGATTCGCGCCTAATCATGGTCACGAGCGCGCTGCCTGGCGACGGCAAAACATTCACGAGCGTAAATCTCGCGCTCAGCATGGCGCGCGAGCGCGATATCTCCGTCTTGCTGGTGGACGCTGACACGCCAAAACCGCGCGTCAGTGAGATTTTCGGACTGCTGGAGCAGGCGGGGTTGATGGATGCGCTCGAAGACGAGACGTTAGCAATTGATTCGTTGATCGTGCCGACGAATGTGCGTGGACTGTCACTCTTGCCGGCTGGTAGGCCCATGGAAGGCGCGTCGGAGCTGTTCTCTAGTGATCGCATGCATCGGCTTCTGATCAGCCTCGTGAGCAATGATCCGCGCCGGATTGTATTGCTGGATTCACCGCCTTTGCTGATCACCAGCGAGGGTCGTGCACTCGTCAAAATCGCGGGCCAGGTGCTCTTGGTGGTTTGCGCCGGGCAAACCCCCCAGCACGCGGTTCGAGATGCCATCGCACTCATCGACGAGAAGCAGGCGGGTGGGCTCGTACTCAATCAAGGGCGGGCCGGCTTTACCGAGAGTTATTATGGCTACGGAGCGTATGGAAGCGAACGTGATGACGATTCGGCCAAGCAGTAGAATAAGGCTAGTAACATTCGCCTCGTTTATTTCGCTGATGTCCGCGGTGCACGCGGACAATCGAACCGACGTGTTCAACTATGGCATCGATCTCGGCGTCGGCGAATCGGACAACGTAACGCTCGTTCCCTCGGGTCGGGTTTCTCAGACGATCGCAACCGCGGACGCCGACTTCTCACTGAGCCAGCAGAGTCGGCTGTTTGATGATCAAATCAAGGGGCAATTCAGCTATTTTGATTACTTGCAGCACGCCTTTGGCAGCCAATTGGTCGGCAGATTCGACGGACTGGCTGACTTCGCGATCGTACCGGAGCGCTTGACGTGGGCATTGCAGGACAACTTTGGCGACGCGCAGCTCAGTCCTTTTGCGGCCCAGACACCGAACAATCTGGAAGCCATCAATTCGTTGAGCACCGGCCCCGAGCTCAATCTGCGTTTTGGCGGTGAAGGCTTCGCCAAATTGAACGCACGCTATACGCGGATGCAATATGAAACTAGCCCCTTCAACAGCAACCGAGCGCTCGGAAGTCTGGAGGTAGGTAGGTTGTTATCGGCGCGATCCACTGTGTACATCAATGTGAACTCCGAACGCGTGATGTTTGAAAACACGATCGTCAATACGGATTTCGACCGCAGCAGCGCCTACGTGGGTTACGAGCTGCATGGCGCGCGCACCGACTTGACCGCGAAATTTGGCGTCACGCGCGTGGACGAGGACGGTTCGGAGACTTCGGGTGTGCTCGCAAAATTGGAGTTGACCCGGAAAATCTCGCCGGCAAGCAGCGTGAGCATGTCCGCCGGTCGAGACCTCACCGATGCCAGCGCCAGCTTCGCCAATCTTCAGGGCGGGGCAATTAGCGCGATCAACACAGCGCAGGCCATTGTGACCTCCAGTCCCTATACCGAGACATTCGCTCAAATTGGATGGCGCTACGCCCGGAACCGAACGACGATCGCCATCAGCGCACGTTGGGAGAAAGACTCCTATGGTAACGAGTCACCGGTCGACGTGGTCGGAATCAATCCACTCAGCGACACGAGTCTGCCGGGCGCTAGCTTTGTCGCGAATCCGGCCACGCTCGACCTCACACGCAGCGGCGCAGAAATTAGCGCCGACGAGAGAATCACGCGCGTGTTGAGCCTCCAGCTCTTGGGAAGCCTTTACAGATCGGACTATCCGCACGCCGATTTCATTGCGGCCGACAGTAGCACCCACTATGAGGACGGTAGGATCGGTGCCGGATTGCTATTTTTTGCGGGCCGAGCCCTGGAGTTTCATCTTCGATTCGACCACATCGAGCGCGTCGTCTCCGGTGTTGGCAGTGGCACCGGGTACCGCGACAACACCGTGTTCTTGACGGTAGGCTATCGACCCAGAGCAATGACCGTGGTTCCCGACGCGCCTTGAGTCATTGGCGAGCCCAAGGCGAGGATCCATTGGCGCGACCGAATCGCTTAGCAGCTAGCCGCGCCCGTAATTCGATGCCACGATTGAACCACCGCTTGCGAACAGCTACTGGGTGCTGCCTGGCCCGAATCCGCACTCGGAGTGCGTGGCCCGCAATACATGCCGCAACCAGAATCACCGCAGCGAATTTCCCGATCCGGCTTGTCTGTCGGCATTCGGTACAGAGAGAACGTTCGCTGATGATGAAGGCGCCTGTTTCGATTCCATTCCTGAAAGAGCTGTCGCGCGAATTTGGCGGTTATTGGTTTGCGCGAAAAGTTCGTTGCTCAGGATTTCTTCCAGGACCCTTCTTGGTCCAGGTTGGCTAAAGACATGATCGGCGTGGTCGATGATATGGACGCGACAGCGGTCTGCCAATCGTTTCAGCGACGATCCGCCCTTGATCCTCAGCAGATCGATGCCTGCCTCGCCGCGCGCAAACACGAACACGATTCGAACGCCTCTCGCCGCAATTTCCTCGAGCTCGGATCCCACGTCACGCGGCAATCGGATATGGAGTCGGCGCACAAAATCCCTAAAGGTCGACTCCACCGTGAGCAGTGGACGTTGGATGTAGACTTGCAGTAATCGCCAAATGTTTATCTGGCCCGTAATTAGGCGTTTCCAGGCGTCGATAGAAATAATGCGGTCGCGGTGATTGCGCGTTCGGCGTACGACCTCTGCCGTGTTCAATGCGTCTATATCGGTACCCGCTTGCCAGAAGAACTCTTCTAGATTGACCAGCAATATGCGATTCACTCTCAACGCAGCAGCCGCTGCCCGAAATGCATGGTATGCGCCAGAACAGAATCCACAAATGGTCAGGTCTTCGATGCGGTGGTGGGTGCGCAGGAATTCGATCGCGACACGGATGTCTTCGAGTGCGGCGGGTGGAAATACCTGATTGTCGGGATGCCCCGGGCCGGCGCCACTGTCACCCAAGCTCTCGAGATCCAGGCGCAGCACGAAATATCCTTGCCTGGCCCAACGTCGCGCTAGCGAGACGTAAATCCGGTTGGGCCCAATGTGGTGAGTGGCGCCCGCATTGAGAAGAATGACTGCACGACGGCGGATCTCGCCGCTGCGGGGCTCGGTGAGAATGCCAAAAATGGCGTGATCCGAAGACAGCAAGACCGGGTGCTCCGTCACGAGCGCATCCTGGCCCGACTTGTCGTCTGGCAACTCCAGAACCGCGGCCGAAGAGTTCGCGTCCGATACCGGTTGCGGCCGGGGTCCGCCCTCCGCAGATGCGGATGAGATAGGCGGAACGCGCTGCAGCCAATCGCGCATCGCTGCAACCATCGCCTCGGGGGGCTTGGCGTAATGAGGCATCGTCATGATCATCTCGATCAATCCCGGCAATGCCAAATATCGAGTCGATATCGGCGTTGCAGCCAATGCCCCGGCCCATCGGCGTGCCACCGGCATCGTGCTACCGTCGATAATGAGGATCTCTGATACCGGTGGTGTGTCCAGAGTCGTCAAATCGACGTTCGCCAGAGCAGCAAGGGTCGTCGCAGAAAGCATGAATCCGCTGACCTCCAGCGATCCGTCGATCGTTGCATGCTGGTCATTGCTGAGCACGTCCGGCAACTCCGCGGCGCCGGCGCTAAGTGATGCGGCGAGCCGAGTCGTTCGAATGTCGCGCAGATAACGCCGGCCGCTGAGAATCGGCGAAATGAGAATCATGCCGTCAATGGATCTGCACCGCATCGCGGCCAGCACCGCAAGGAGCCCGCCGAGACGGATTCCAAGCAGACAAACCCGTTCGACTCCGGTGCGTCGCCGCAACTCGTCTACCGCCGCGATGACGTCGCTTGACCAAACGTCCAGCTGATTGGCCTTAGGGTCAATGTCACCAGAATCGCCGGTGCCGAAATAGTCGAATCGCAAGGCGGGTACGCCGATAATAGCGGAGGCCTCGGCGAAGGCGCGAACACTCTTATGCGCGCAAATAGCCTCGTAGCCAAACGGGTTGCAAATAACCAGCCCGGTTGCGCGAACGTTTTGATCGGTTGGCTGGTGGAGCCAGCCAAAAAGCTTGTGACCGCCGGAGCCAAAATAGAATGGTTCGCCGATACCGGAAGACAGCGAATTAACCATCCTCGGCTGGGCATTGACGCTCATATACTGCGGGCAGTCGACGAATGATGCCGCATTGAACTCATCGCATCCAACTCCTCGGTGACGGCCGGCATCTTATAGGAAAACCCGTTGTAGGGAAAAGCCGTCTCCAGTTCCGTGATGCGGCTCAAATTCAGACTTGGCAAGTCATGCTCCAGCAAAATAACTGCGCAAATCGTGCTCGGCATGGAATTGACTTAATCGTCGGTAAGCGCAGGAATTCATAGAAGACAATATTTGGGACGCACATTTCTCGAACGTCCGACCGAGTTGATTTGCTGCACCGTGGGGCGCGCAATTGGGACACCGCGCCGCGTTTTATATACGCCTCTTGATTGCGGGGCCGTGGATATCTTCGCCATTCAAGCGCAACATGACCGACGTCGAATCATCGAGCGGACATTCGCCAAGCATCCGCCTATCATGTAACAATGTGCACTTTGAAATGTGTCTTGCATCACACGGACAATGATGCTGGTCCGTTGCCGCTGAAGGATAGTGTCCGGTTTGGTTAGAATTGTTCGCCTGGTCAATACGGGAGCTGAATGAATGTCGGTGCGAGATGCAGTCAAAATGCAGTTTGAACAAGTTGCGATTGAACAGCATCGAAAGCTGTCGCGCCTATCGGATGATTTGAAGCTGCTCGAGTCCGGATTAGACTCCCTCAGTTTTGCGCTCATCGTGGCCCGACTTGAGGACACCCTGGGCTTTGACCCGTTCGAGGCGTCTGACGCGGTGAAATTTCCGGTGACTTTTGGTGATTTCGTCAAATTATACGAAGGTCACTCGACCTAGCGTCGATTACTGACGGCTATCCGTATACGCCCTCAAGTACCGCGATTATTTGTTTGAGAGACTGAGACGTTCAGCTCGATTGCAATAATCGACTCACTGAGGAAGTCTGCCCAGACTCTCAGGCACAGTCCTTGCGACTGCTGGCGACAACCGTTCGCTAAGTTCGCGATTTGAAGTTGGCTGTTATCTTCTCACGGCGGTACTTGTCGACGGACATCGGCTCGGACGTACCAAGGAACGGCGGCTTCCGGTATCCTAACTACAGTTTTGCGAGGTACGAAAGGCGATAATGCTCGACTTCAGACCTTACTTGCGTCGACCGATGGCAACGATCGCGTCAGTCGCGACTGATCCTGTTGAGGCGTGGATTCGGTTGCGTGAACAGTTGGCGGCCCAGTTCGAAGGCAGTACGCCGCCCGACCTGTACCAGCGCGACGACGATTGGCAGAATCATCTTTGTCAGCTTATTGATCTCGATTACCCGGATACGATCATTTCCGAGTTCTGGGATTTGTGGCACATCGTCATCGAGGAACTCGAAGCCAAGGGCATTCGCGCGGGCCCGGAGAGCTTCAAGGGCTGGAACGACGGCGACGCTGCATTTGTCCGGGCCGTTTGGTTTTTGACTCGGCATCTGCGTCCGAGGAATGTTATCGAGACTGGGGTCGCGCACGGGGTCACTTCACGCTTTATTCTTGAAGCCCTTGAAAGGAATGCGCGTGGTCATTTGTGGAGTATTGACCGCCCGCCTATGGAGCGCGAATGGCATCAGCAGATAGGGGTAGCGGTAAATAGTAGCCTACGGCATAGATGGTCTTATGTGCTCGGCTCGAGTAGGAGGCGCCTGCCATCATTGCTGACTCAGCTTGGTACGGTGGATTTGTTCGTCCATGACAGCCTTCACAGTGCGCGCAATGTCCGCTTCGAAATGGACAGCGTCTGGGCGGCACTGACACCGGGCGGCGTTATTGTGGTCGATGACATTGATGTCAACCGGGGGTTCTCAAGTTTTGCTGAGCACTGGCACGGCGATCCCGCCATCGTTTGCGAGGCGGAGCCGCTGCGTCCCGATCTGCGGCGCTTCAACAGGAAGGGTCTGTTTGGAATGGTCGTCAAGCAGGCGCAGCGCAAAGAATACTCACCTGCCGATCCGAACTGAGCGCTCGAGTGTATGGCATGGTGGGCAGTTCGCGGGCGGTGCGGCACGCGGGTTCGGCGTGCCTTTCATCGGCCGGGGGCGCCCGGCAGAGGCATGCTGGCGGCCCAATTTTTCCGGCAAGGCGTGTGGCTCCTGAGGTTAGGCTCAACATAAGTCCGGTTGCGCGCATCAGTGGTGGGCAGACTGCGTCTGGATGGGTATTTTGAGTTCCCTAATCGCGTTTCCCGCGGCATCGAGGTGGCGTTCGTATTTGTCCGAAGCGAGGTAGGTCTCGAACTGTTGCGTATTAAGGGTGGATCTCGGCTTGCACTTTGGAGACAAGTGCAGGATCCACGTCATCGAGAATGCGGACCATATGTTCAGCCGGGCGGACACTCGGTAAATAATGGGGCACGCGCTTTCGCAGGAATTGTACTCACCATAGTCAAGTGAGTGTCTGCCGTATGCTCGGCGAGGCTGAGCAGCTTGCGCACAATTTGTCGTCCCCATAACGAGCGGATCATGGCAATATTGTGAGCCGGTCGTCAGGCATCTTTCCGTGACACACTCAAAGCAACGCAGGCTGTCGATTCGGCTTCCGCGGGGGCGTTTCGTTACGCATCCGAGGGTGACCATATGTCGCTAAACGGTGACGCCCCGCATTCGGTCGGGGTGGTCGTGATTGGTCGAAATGAGGGTGTGCGTTTGCAACGCTGCCTAGATTCGATTCCCAATACGATCAAGGACATCGTGTATGTCGATTCCGGATCGCAAGACGATTCGGTTGAGGTCACTCGAGCCCGCGGAATCGAGGTGGTCGAACTCGAGCGGCGTATTCCGTTCACCGCAGCCCGCGCCAGAAATGAGGGAGTCAATCGCCTGTTGGCTCTTAATTCGAATCTGCGTTATGTCTTTTTCGTCGACGGCGACTGTGAGATCGTCGATGGCTGGATAGAGAAAGGGTTTCGTTTCATCGAGCAACGGGATGACGTCGCCGCGGTCTGCGGGTGGCGACGGGAGAAATACCCGGGAAGTTCGATTTATAACAGCTTGATCGATTTGGAATGGCAGGTGCCCGCCGGACGCACGCTGTTCTGTGGCGGCGATTCACTGATGCGCGTCGCGGCCTTTCGCCAGACCACCGGCTTTCGCGGCGATCTCATCTGCGGTGAAGAACCGGAGTTGTGTCTTCGACTTCGCAGGCTTGGCTGGGCCATATGGTGCTTGGGCGAGCCGATGACACTCCATGACGCGGCCATCCTTAGAATCGGGCAATGGTTCAGCCGCGCAGTCAGAACCGGATACGGTTACGCGAACGGGGCGGCTTTGCATGGCGGCCCCCCCGAATGGATGTGGATCGCCGAGTGCCGACGCGTATGGATGTGGGGATTCCTGTTTCCGCTGACGATACTTTTGCTGAGTGTTGCGCTCAGCGCGTGGATCATGTTGATGTTCTTGATCTATCCGCTCCAGGTGTTTCGACTGTTCCTTCGAGGAAAGTACTCGAGGCGCCAAAATTGGTGGAACGCCGTGTCCCTCGTCGTGTGCCAGTTCCCCGCATTTTGGGGTCAACTGAAATACGCGAAGGATCGCCTGTTTCATTCGAGAAGCCGCATCATCGAATACAAGTAGCAGCGAATGATCGTTTCGGCTCACCTACGCTCCCCCGACGATATGGATTCCGCGGATGTCTGTATCGTAGGGGCGGGCGCCGCAGGTATCACGCTGGCATGCGAGCTGGATCGATCGGGCCTCAAAATCATCGTTTTGGAGGCCGGGGGTCTAAAGCCGGTCGGAGCGGAAGCGGACTCCTACCGGGGTGTCGCCACCGCGCCGCACCCCGACC
>CAYRAC010000118.1:0-368 GCA_964422045.1 uncultured Steroidobacteraceae bacterium | reverse complement strand
GGCGCCTCGAATCTCTGGGGCGGACGCTGCATCCCGCTGGATCCGCTGGATTTCAAGCGCCGTCCGCAGGTATCAAATAGCGGTTGGCCCATTCTCTACGAAGAGGTCGCGAAGCACTATCCCCGCGCTTTGGATTATTGCGATGCCGGTCGGTTCGAATTCACAGCCAGTGGCTCCTTGCAGGCCCCGACCCCTACGATCGAAGGATTCGACGGAGGAGGCGAGGTCCTTACGGATCTCATCGAAAGGTACAGCCTGCCGACCGATTTTGGGAGGAAATTCAGGGACCAGCTCATGCAATCACGCGATGTAACGGTGTTGTTGCAAGCCCGGTGCACCCGCTTGCAGAAAGCCGAGGGCGCGGATGT